>JAAENB010000439.1 GCA_024224995.1 bacterium
GGCCGGTAATAACTTCAGCCGCTTTTGAATTAGCTTTTACCTGGGTAAAAGCAGCCGCAAGCGTATACTCATAAGAAATATTCCCGCTCTGTGCACTGTTCGTCTCATTGCCGGTATTGTTCATACCGCAGCCGGTTAAAAAAAATACTGCCGTTAATAAAACCACGAAAAAGTTCGATAAATTTTGTTTCATAAATTCACTACTCCTTTTGTATTTGGGTTCTCTTTCCACTTGAAGAGTTCTTAAAAATTCCAATACAGTACACCAACACCAACACCCGTCAATCCCGAAAACCATCAGATTAAATTTTTTTAAAAGGCCTGCTGGAACAGAAAGGTCTTTTAGATAAATGGCATGAGTATGAAAATAATAAAACAGTAGAAACTCTAAAAGAATGGTGCAAAGAAAATGGAATAGATATTATTGACGAATAAAATGGCGGAGGAAAAGGGCCTTAAGAGATCTCGTGCCGTCAATATATTTATTAATATATAAAAGGGATTCCATGATGGCCTTTGTTTGCGACAGTTCAACACCGGTAAGGTCAATTACCGTTTTACCAAAGTGTACCCGGTCCACCTCTTTGGTATAGACGCTTTTTTTATGATGTTCATTACAGGGATCAATACTACGGGGAAGGAGAATTCGTCCCCCCGGGCGGGCAGCGCTTCCTTCACCTTCAATTGCCCGTTTCGCAGCAATAGTTTGCATGATATCCCTCCGTATTGTTTACTTACAATTTAAATACCCCTGAACCGGGATTTTCAAAGCTCTTTTTACAGGTCTCTATTTCCGCTTCTATGGCGGACCAGATCTTTTCCAGCTGCTCACTGTTCCATTGGTAAACCTTTTTGTTGGACAACTGGGAAAGGCTGCTTATGCTCTTTAATACATTTTGCACCCGTTTCTCCGCGACCCGTTTAAACCTCTCTTCTTTTGTTTCTTTTGTTTCTTTTTTCATTTTTTCCTCCGTTTAACTCTACTAACTATAAGCATCTATATAACATATATACCCATTCACCGAAATAAAGTCAAATTAATTTTCACATATTACGGTAATATTTCCAGAATATTACCGTAATAACACCGGTCCCGGCACCTCAGAGCTCTTTTAAAGAGCTCTGAGGTGCTTATACCCCTAAAATTCCCTTGACCTTCCACCGATTTTCTTCTATTATAATCTATTAAAAGAAAGAAAAACTCAAAATGAAAATGCCGGAAAATATTAAAAAAAAATGTACCGTTCTTTTGGGCATCCTTATTTTAACCTGTGCGTCATGTACTAAAGATAAGCCCGAAGGTAAACCTTTCCTCGTTCCCGTCGAAGTATGGAACCGTCCTTTTGATATGGATAGCCCTCGAACTGAGAAAAATTATATCCCTTTAAGAAAGGTTTCAAAAAAATGGAATATCTGCGTTTTCTTTCCCCATATGAAAGATCACTATTGGCTGGCTGTCAATTATGGTGTGGCAGATGAATCCAAAAAACTGGGGATTGGCATGCGCCTGTTTCACGCCGGCGGTTACAACAACCTGGATATCCAGGTTAACCAGGTCAAAGAACACGCAACGTCCGGCGTAGACGGAGTTGTAATCGCTGCCATTTCCTATGACGGACTTAATGAAATAGTAAGCGAATTACATAAAAAAAAGATACCTGTTATTGACCTTGTAAACGGGATGTCTACCACCCGGGTATCGGCAAAATCACTGGTTTCATTTTCCGAAATGGGAATGAAAGCGGGGGAATATATAACAAAACTTCATCCTGTTGGCGGCAAAAAAATTACGATTGCATGGTTCCCCGGCCCTGAGAACGCCGGATGGGTCAAAGCGGGGGACCAGGGATTTAAAAAAGCCATTTCCGGTTCCGTCATAGAAATAGCCGCAACCCGCTATGGGGATACCGGGAAAAAAACTCAGCAAAAACTGGTGGAAGAGGTTTTGGACAGGCATACCAATATTAGCTATATCGTCGGCACGGCAGTAACAGCTGAAACCAGCGTTAGCATACTTCGCAACCGCGGTTTAAGCAAAAAAATAAAAATTATAGCGTATTATTTTACTCCGGGAGTATACAGGGGAATCAAACGGGGAACTATCCTTGCCGCGCCAACAGATTCGGCAGTAATTCAAGGCCGAATCGCCATTGATCAAATAGTACGGATCCTGGAAAAGAAAAAGTATTCCAAACAGGTGGGGCCAAAAATTTATATTGTTGATCAAAACAATATAAATTCCTTCAACAGGGAAACATCCCTGGCCCCCGGGGGGTTCAGACCCAATTATACGGTTAATATGGAACTAGTGAAATAATAATTTATGAATTATAACAAAATAAAAAAATTTGTTATATTTTCCTGTGTCGCGTTAGCTGGTATCCAGGCAATGGTATATACCGGTCATGCTTTAAAAACTCAATCAAAAGACGCCTGGATTGAAAAAGCCAGGAACGACGCCGAACGCGTAACAGAAATTGGTCTATTCTGGTTTTCTTCAATACACGCCCAACTGAAAGGGGTATCCATCCTGTTTTACGGTTCAACCAGGGTTACGGAGATTGAATTTTTAAATGCCCTGGATGTAGCGGAAAAACAGGAATCTCTCATTCCCGCTGCAAACATGGCATTCGTTGAAATGTCGAAAAAACAGGGTTATACAATAACGTTCAGCTCTGATTCAAGCGGCCTCCTGGCCGTCCATTCCAACCCGGCACTTCATAAAGAAATACATTTCACCCTTAAACTGGCTTTTAAAAATCCCCACAAGGCTATAATGGGACCGGTCTTTAAAGACACAAAGGGATCATCTTTCGCCGCAATTGCCTTATTCGCGCCGAATAATGGAAAGGAAGGAGCTCTCGTATCCGTTCTTAACCTTAATGATTTTTTTAAAGGCCTTTCTTCCCTGCATATTCCCAGCGGACTAATCCTTCGAGTAAGCGAACCGGAACACAAAGAAAACCCAATATACGGTTCTTCTTCTCCTTCAGAGAATACTGTTCATACCTTTTATATACGAGCCGACAGCGGGCAGGCTCATTGGATATATTATTGGGACCTGGACCACCGGTACCACGGAGGTCCGGCTCTTGGTCTTGGGAATGTAATCCAGTTTGGAGGCACTGCCATGATAATTCTTATCTTCACGATGCTGGGCCGCCTCTCCCTTGAGAATGAAAAGATTAACAGGAGAGTCCTGGAACGGACTACGCAATTGGAATCGGCCAAGCAAGCAGCGGAAGAGGCCAACCAGGCAAAGAGCCTGTTTTTGGCGAATATCTCTCACGAAATAAGAACACCAATGAACTCTATCCTCGGTTTTTCAGATGTTTTAAAAGATAGAATCAACGATCCCCAATCCGCTCATTTCCTCCGGTTAATTCACACAAGCGGAAACGCGCTCCTGGGTATTATCAATGATATACTTGACCTTTCAAAAATAGAAGCCGGAAAATTTAAACTTGAGTACTCTCCTGTTTCTCCACAGCATCTTTTTGGTGAAATAGAGACTATATTTGACCAAAAAATAAAAGCAAAAGGATTACAGCTTATTATTGATATTCCCCCGGAACTACCGGAAGCCCTGCTCCTTGATGAAACAAGACTGCGGCAAATCCTCATCAACCTCGTGGGAAACGCCATTAAATTTACGGAAACGGGGTACATTAAACTCTCAGTTAAAAAGCCATACCTCGAAAATAAACAACAGAGCTCTTTTAATTTTCTCTTCTCCGTTGAAGATACGGGAATAGGAATCCCCGAAGACCAGCTCAAAAAAATATTCAATGCCTTTGAGCAGCAAAGCGGACAAAAAGCCGCGCAATTTGGCGGTACCGGGTTAGGGCTCACCATATCCAGGCGCCTGCTTGAAATGATGAATGGTGAAATCATTGCCCGGAGCAATGCCGGTAATGGCAGCACGTTTGAAATTATTATAAAAGACGTAGAAGTTTCACCGGTAACAGCTCTCTTGAACCAGCGAGAAAAAGAAATTGATTTTAAATCAATACGCTTTGAAGAGAGTATTATCCTGGTTGCTGATGATATTGATTTTAACAGGGAGCTGGTTAAAACCTATTTTAAAGATTATACTTTTACGATCATGGAAGCGGAAAACGGGTTGGAAACGATTGAAAAAGCAAAAAAATATCATCCCCATTTAATATTACTCGATATGAAAATGCCCGAAATGGATGGATATGAAGCGGCAGCCATTCTTAAACATGATGAAAAACTAAAAAAAATTCCACTCATTGCCCTTACCGCATCGGCTATGCAGCAAGATGAAGAAATCATAAAAAATTTGTGCGATTCATACCTCAAAAAACCGGTTAGTAAAACAGACTTGATAGCTGAAATTATGAAATTTTTACCTCACACCCGGATATCCAATCATACACCGGAAAAAACTTCGTTGGAACGAGCTCCGGAGTTCATGAATGAATTCCCCGGACTGCTGAAGGTCATAAAAAGTGAACAAGCTCAATGCAGGAGCTTAGCCCATTTGATGATAATTGATGAAATAAAAAAATTCAGTATTGAAATGAAAGATCTTGCTATTGAGCATAAATGCGCGCCTTTTAATAATTGGAGTGAAGATCTTTTTCTCGCCACTGAAGAATTCGATATTGAAGAAATACAAAAACTCCTGGCTGAATTTTCAACTTTTTAACTGTGATTGCTGTGATTATTGTGATTATGATGGTGCCGGAAGAGGATATTCCGGGATCTGCCCCGGTGAATTGCCCTCAATAACGTCACAGAGCTCTTTTAAAGAGCTCTGAGGTGCCGTTATATTTAAAAAAAATTAAAAAAGTTTGTTCCGATTTTGGAAAAACTGCGACTTACCCTGTATGAAACTTGAAAATTTAAAATGCAGAGGTAATTCTATGTTTAACAAATATTTCTTAATCTTAATGAGCGTTTTCCTGGTTTTTTCATTATTCGGCTGTGATTACTGTGATTACTGTGATTATGATGATTATTATGATGATTATGATTATGAAACATATGGTTCATGTGTTTTTTATGATGATTTATATGACGGCGATTCATATTGTTATAACGGTTATTCCGAATATAACTGCAAAAATGACGAATATGGTGCCGGGAGTTTCAGCCAGTACTCCACTTGTTCCGAAAGAGGATATTCCAGGACCTGCCCTGGTGAATCGCCCTCTTTTCGTTCATATCACAGCTGCTATTAATGGAAATAGGACCTCAGAGCTCTTTTAAAGAGCTCTGAGGTGAATATCAAAAAAAAAAGACTCATTTTTACATATTTTGGCACAAAACTTGCTTAATGATAAAGAATATTGAGGATATAATAAAAAAGGAACAATAAAATGAAAAAACTATACAGTATGATGATAATTCTAACCTGCCTGCTCATTTCCTGTTCGGGCAATCCCAATGAAGGGATCTGGATGGCCTATGACAGTATACAGAGCGATGCCGGTTCTCCGGTGGATTATTCGGCTCATATGAAAATAACAGTAAACGAAAACGATGACTTTAGCGGTGTGTTCTCCGGTCAATTTGGTTCGTTTGCCATGACTTTCGGCGGAGACATTACAGGACATATTGACGAGTCAGGAGCCGTCTCAAACGCGGATATTACCATGCATGAAAACGGCATACAAACAACAGAGTCATATTTTACCGGCACCTTCCATGATGTGAATGCCGATGGTGACCTGGTAGTCAAACTTGACGCCGGAGCATCCATCATGACAATTCCTACATCATGGATTCTCTATAAAAACGACCCTGCTTCGCCAATAGGTACCTGGGAGTTCAGGTCACAAAACCAGTCCCCTTCCTGGCAGTTTAATGTTCTTCTGGACGAAACAAATTCTTTCAAGGGAAGGATAGGTATGTTTCTTGATGACAACAGTAAAATCTGCTACGGCAGCGTAAGCGGCTCTATTGACGGAAATAGAAATATCAACAATGGTACTGTTACCATGGATGACAGCAGCTCCGGCAGCATTACCGGCAATTTTGGAGATATAAAAGCTTCGGGAGAGGTTTCTATTCCGGCGCTATCTTCATCAACATTGAGCTGGTCAATGAATAAAGAAATATAGCTTGTACGGACCAGGTCCGGCGCTGTATGGGCGGGAAAATGACTGTTGTGTCTCCCTTTAAAATAGACTTCCCGCATATCCCAGGGACCAATGAAGTCTTCCGACTGCGCTTCACGGTATTCTTCGGCCCAGTCCATGCCCTCTTTGTTGTTCATTCCCTCTCACCTAGCATTCATTCCCTGCCGGTTGCCGGTTGCACAATAATCTATTATATTCTGTTTATTACAAAAAAAATAATAATAAACAAAAGGAGCAATTAAATGATAAAAAAAATCCGAGATATCTATGGTATCCGAATATCAATTTTCACGTTATTTCTCACAGGAATTCTTCTAACACCTGTTCTCACAATGGCAAATACTCTCTACATTGAACGTGCTTCCATTGGCGCTACGGATTTCGGCGGTTTCGCCGACGGTCCTCATGGAAACTTCAGGTATTATGTCGTTGGAATTCACGACAAAATTGACTCTCAGCTTCTCAGCTACGATATCAATAAAGATTCAGGCAATGCCTGTTTTAATCATAGCCAAATAGGAATCACCTTACCGGGCCCCTATGATGATGAATGGGAAAATAATACCTCTCAATCAATCCGGTATATCCCGTCCCACCAGTTGTTTCATAGTGACCAGGTCGCTCTCTGGCCCGAAGGGTATTCCCATCTTCGAATTGAAGTATATGAAAGTGATGAAACCATATTTAATTCTTCCGATAGGGTGGCTGTTTTTCATGTTTATAAAGATGATTTTAGCGAAAATAAATCGGTTACGTACAGTTCCATGGGGTATAGTAATATGAAGATAACTCTTTCATTAAAAGCCGGAAGTAAATTCGCCGATATCGATGGTGATGGTGCCATGGACCTGGTTACCGAATCTGGTGACGCGGATTATTATGTTACTTTTTATGACAGTAGAGGCACCCAATTATTACAGGATCATGGCAGTACCAACAAGTACCATCAATGGGATCTTGCCGATATTGATGGCGACGGTGCAGCCGATCTTGTTGTTGCGAATTCCTTTAACGATTATTATGTTACCTTCTGGAAAAACACAAACAATGGCACAAACGCCACTACTTCGATTAAGATGCAGGATCACGACGGTTACATTGCTGATCATGAATGGAGACTCGCGGATATGGACGGTGATGGTGCAGCCGATCTTGTTGTTGCGAATCCCAATAATGATTATTTTGTTACTTTCTGGAAAAACACAAACAATGGCGCAAACGCCACTACTTCGATTAAGATGCAGGACCACGGCAATTATCTTGCCAACCATAATTGGAAAATTGCCGATATTGACGGTGATGGCGCGTCCGACCTTATCGTTGCCAATCCCTATAACGATTACTATGTTACCTTCTGGAAAAATACGGGTAATGGCGCGAACCCTGTAAGCTCGATTAAGATGCAGGACCATGGCGGCACTCTTTCCGGTCACCAATGGAAACTTGCCGATATGGACGGCGATGGCGCGTCGGACCTTATTGTTGCCAATCCCGATAACAATTACTATATTACCTTCTGGAAAAACACAAACAATGGCACAAACGCCACTACTTCGATTAAGATGCAGGATCACGGCGGGATTCTTTCCGATCATCAATGGAAAATTGCCGATGTTGACGGAGACGGCGCTTCCGACCTTGTTGTGGTAAATTACTTAAACGAATTTTATGTTACGTTGTGGAAAAATACCGGCAATGGTTCAAATCCCGGTACTGCTATTTTAATGCAGGACCACCAGGGTTCTATCTTTGGCGGACACGCGTGGAATCTTGCCGATGTTGACGGTGACGGCGCTGTTGACCTTGTGTACGCGTACACGCTCAACGATTACCATGTTACCTTTTGGAAAAACAGGAACACCGATTATAAAATGCAGGATCATGGCGGGTTTCTTACGGACCATGTGTGGGAACTTGCAGACATTAACGGTGATGGTGCTTCCGACCTGGTTATTATGAATATCAGCAGCGATGACTATTACGCGACCTTCTGGAATAATACCGGCAATGGATCTAATCCTCAATCCCATGAGTTCTGGTGTAAGGTAGTAAAGTAGAAATACTCTCCGCGCCGGCACGGTAATCCCGTGCCGGCTTAATCACCCGAACCGGGACCCTTTTGTTAAAAGATCATTATTTCATTTTCATGTTAGGATGCGTTATAGCTGAATACGTAATTGGTGTTGCCGCAGAACTGGCAAAAGTTCAGCTTCCCGGAATGATGGTGATGACATTTTAATTTAAAGAGCTCTGAGGTCCTTACAAATTAAATTTCAAACTAAAATGTATATTTATACCCTGTCTGTACGGACCAGGTCCGGCGCTGTATGGGCGGGAAAATAACATATGAGCTATGGAGATGATAGACATCATAGCCCTTTGTATCCAGAAGGTTTTTCACTCCTACTGAAAAATAAAAATCCTTAAGCAGTTCCGGTGTTGTGCTGAGATTAATATCTATTAAGTTATACCCGTCCATGGTATAACCCGGCGTGGCAAACTGAAACCCTGCCTCATCAAAGGTATACCTGTTTCCCATAAAAAGATCATGAATATACAGGTTAAATCTTCTTCCTATCAACAGGATATTTAACCCGGCCTTTAGATGGTGTTTGGCCGATACCGGCAGATGATTATACGTTGTTACTGTTCCGTCCGTTGCCACTGAATCATAGGAACCGTGAACATAGGAATATGATACGAATATTTTCACAACATCAAAGAAGCTCCCGTCTATTGAGACATCGGCTCCCCTTGATTCCGTTGAGCCGGTATTGCTCCAGGTAAAACCATAGGGAGCGGGCAGCGAGGAGTCTGCCACCTGCTGGATCCTGTCTATTACCTTGATATAAAACAGGCTGGTATTGAGCCGCAGGTTCTTTGAGAAATTATGAATAAGATTCAAATCAAAGGAATGCATATATTCGGGGCGAATGCCGCTCCTTTTGCCTTTGGTTCCTGCCGGTCCTCCGGAATACCATTGGTCCACTCCCACTGCCGGATCGGGCGGGAAAAAACCGGCACCGTATAAAAACTTCACGATAGTGGACTCGGTAAATTTAAACATAACCGATCCTCGCGGGATAAAAACCTGGTCGTACATATTGCTCGTTTCATACATGAGCCCGCCTACAAAATAGAGGCGCTTAAAAAATACCATTTCGTCCTGCAGCGTTATGTTAAGAATTTTTTTCCCTTTTACTTCGCTCGCTCCCCAGGACGGTTCCTCTTCCCGGTACCCGAATAGAACATCGTATTCCCGCACGTATTCTCCGGCTATGCCAAGATATATCTCGTTCCAGTCAAAGAGCTTGTACCGCATCTTTTCATCCAGCAGCACACTCCATGATTTGAGCGCGTACCATTTACTCCCCACAGCCGCGTTTATATAATAATTCGTTCCCCGGTAGCGATAGTCCTGGAATTCCACTGTTGTGGTTGTGCTGAATCTACTCCCCACTCTTAGATCGTAGAGGAGCCTGGCATTAACAAGATTGGTATAGGCAAGGGCCTCCTTTGGTGATGTATATATAACCGGTGTCATGACATTACCCACTTTGGGATTGTCGGCCCGGTTAACCTGGATATCAAACTGAATTCCGCTGTCGTGTTTTCCTTTAAAATAGAGTTCCCACATATCCCAGGGACCAATGAAGTCTTCCGACACCACTCCCCTGATTGTTTGTCCCGACTGCGCTTCCCGGTATTCGATGCTGTAATACTCGGGGTATTCTTCGGCCCAGTCGATACCATCTTTACTGTAATTTTTAAAAAAAGATAAATAGAGATCAAAGGCGCCAAGTTTTTGTCCGTATAGTGCTGTTCCCTGGAGCCGGTGATACTCTCCGTATAAAAAATTCGCCTGTACTCCGTTTATTTCTTCCCCGCTTTTGGTAATAACATTCATGACGCCGGAAAAGGTATTCCGTCCATACAGGGAGGCATATGGGCCGATAATAAATTCCACGCGATCGATCCCCTCTATGGGAAAGCGGTCGCACCACCGGGTTCCGTCGCCGTTTTTCGGATCAATGGTCATTCCGTTTAACATCAGTTTGAGTCTCTTT
This sequence comes from bacterium, assembly GCA_024224995.1. The sequence continues at coordinate 10,178 of JAAENB010000439.1, forward strand.
GAATCAAAGATCCCCCTGATGACGGGTGTTCCGTTATTTCCGTATCCAAATGCCCGTGTCCAGGTTGTGCCGGGAAGATCATGCACCAGGTCGTACAGGGTACGATACCCCCTGTTCCGCAGCTCCTCTCCGCTGATGACGTGTATATTTGCCGGGGCTTCTCCAACAGGCTGCTCTTTATGCGACGCTGAGACCACTTTCAGATTTAATAATTCATCAAAAGATAATGAATCGTAAAAGTCTAATTCTTCTTCGGATATTTCATTCGTTTCCGCGGGTGGGGGGTCGCCGGTTTCCTGGGAGTATGCCGGTTTTACTGCGAGCAGTAATAGAGCGCATAAAATTAGAATAATACTGTTTTTAAAAAACTTCACATTCAGTCCCCCATATACGTCTTTAAAATATAACAGTATTGCAACAAATATCAAGATTAATTTCTTCCGGAAAATCAATTTTTTTGGATTGTTTTTTATTCGGTGTCAAGTTGTAATTTGTTTCATATTCTACTTGACATTTCGTCAATTCAATGTGTTACTAAATGCATGAAAGACTTTGAAGAAGAATTGCGATCTTCGTTTTTAGCCATCAAAATTCGAATGATTGCTGTTGATATTTTTAATTCCTGGGTCGCGTCCGCGAAAGAGGATGACGCGTATAAAGATATTAATTTTGCCCGGGATGAAGAGTCAATTGTTGATGACATCCTCGATGTTTTTGCCGGTGCCATAGCATCATTAAATACAGAGAATCATTCGGAAGAAAGGAGAATTCTCGGCTGGGCCGGAGGGTTCGCGCTCGGCTTTGCTCAAGGGAATCTCGATTCCCGCTGGTCGAACGCGTTTCTTTTTACCAGGACCCAGGAATACCGGGAAGTGTTAGTACTCAAAGCGATTTCCCTATATCTTGATTACGACCTGGTCACTACGGAAAGGATCTTTAGACTGTATAATCATATGTTAAAAGATTGGGGCGGTGTTACGGATGAAGTTAATTTTGATAAAAATGTTATTTATATGGAAGGCCGGGAAGAAAACTGGGATTCTGCCATAAACAGGTTTAGAGGATTTTCCACCAATATTCTGGGCCAGGAAATGATGAAAATGCATCTTCGCCATTTAGACGCCTTTGACGGTATTTCCAGTAAAGTTATATTCGATAATTTTGAGCATACCGAGATTGAAGAATTGCTGGAAAAATTGGGGATTAATTTCAGGCGGAGCTGCAAGTAAGCAAAAAATAATCCTCTCCTGTGTCCAACTCTTTTTGTAATATACTGAAAAGCAGTCCTGCCGGGCATAGCGCTCTTTGTTTTTATAAGCTGTTTCTTTGAAACAGCTCCTTCCGTACGCGATGCTATTTATAAGTAAAAACCCGGGATCCCGACACTCCTGATCCCGAAATTTCTATTTCATATTTTCTATTAAGCGCTAATTTTTGAGCTTTTGTATATTCGCGAAAGCCGAGCGGAATGCTCCCATACCTGAAAGACTTGATATGTACCGGTTCATTTTTCGAGTGAATATCCCATACGATTTTATTCGTTTTTGCATCATGCACAATCACATTTGTGATCTTATCTTTCGAAAATGGAGAATGTGACACGATTAGAAAGTCTACATCCCCTTTAGGATCAATTGCATGTAAAATTTCCAGACTATACTGGCAGCTTATGTGTACAGTTATCAAACCGGCGGCCAATAACAGTATTAAATTTTTCAACCTGCTTCTTTTCATAATTTATTATTTTCTCATTTTATTTATATACGGCATAAATTTTTGCCATCTTTCTTTTTTATATTTCCACAAAAACCGGTACTGATAATAACGCTGCACCAGTTGCGCTTGCTGCTCTGACCGTAAATTTTCCCAGCTCACTCCCTTCTGCATTCCTTTTTCATAATCATACGCATCATCTTTTACAACCTGATCCACAGCTGATTCCACGGCGTACCCATATCCTGATCTTTGATATTGCATTACATGTGTCAATTCATGAATCATCGTAGAGCTTTTTTTAAATTTCAGTGTTCCGTTTATGGAATTTCTTTTATGTAAATGGATTGTATTTCCCATAACCATAGTGGATGACCGTACTATCCCACCAAGTCCATCAAAACCAAAGGCGTTACTCCAGCCGGTGTCTTTTGCTATTGTTACCTTGTTGTAATCTATTTTATTGCCAAATACTTTTTTGGCTTCATAGATCTCTCCGTACGTTAACGGCCGTCTTTTAAGGGGAACAATAATAGTTTTCCCAATGGGAAGTTTTGTGGCATCATCGATCTTGTTCAACGCCAACAATAAATCAGTATCCACTCCAATGTTTCTGGCTATATCCCAGACTGTTCCCCCTTTTTTCAAGGTTACTGAGGTGACTTTATAATCACCGCCTGTATACTTCTTTATAAAATCCTTATACCGTCCCCTGGCCGGTTTCCGTTGGATAACCGTATCTGCGGGTGACCGGTCTACCTGGTTTTTCCTTTGAACGTTCTTCTTCTGCTGCAATACATGAGTCAACTCATGACCCAACAGCTTCTTCCCCTCCCTGGTTTCCGGGTTAAATTGCCGCGCGGCAAAAACAATATCATGACCCGTGGTAAAGGCGCTGGCGTCAATGGAGCGGGCAAGGTGATCGGCTTTATTCCCGGTATGGACCCGGACGTCTCCCAGGTAGGTGTTGAGCCGTTGCTCATAATACCGGCGGATTGTGCCGTTCAGGGAACTGCCGGTACCCTTGATGCTGCTAAGACCGGATTCAAATTCCGGCGTTACTGTTGTCCCCTCAGGGCTGCCTTTGGCCTGTAAAACCGGTGTGTTATTTTCTTTGGACTGAACCTGCGCATCGGTCATGTTCACGACCTGGTCTGCTACCCGGTCGGCTTCTTGTTCGTATACATCATTGGGGCTGCCAACGGTCATTTTGGCCTGGACCATTCTTTTAATGATATTCCCGGTCTCCTGGTTGCCTAAAACACTTAAAAGCGGTAATTCGCTGTTTCCTTGAGAAGTTTTTGTGCTGCTTTTCTTTTGTATTCCCTGGGTCTTTCCTGTTGAATTTCTGTAATATTTATTCATAGTACCTCCATACTGATAACTACACTAAATATTATTAGTATAGTAATGGTCATTTTACCATAGCAGTCAAGAAAAAAACTAATTGGGGACCGCGTTCTATCTATAATATAAGTGTCATTTAATGGGGATATCTGACAATTTTTTTTGATAAAAAGTAAAAAAACGGCTGAACGCTAGATGGATGGGAATGAACGACAGGAAAACAGGTAAAAGGGGGAGAACAATATATTTCTCAGGGAATTTGAGAGAGCCTGCCGGAGTTTTTGATGTGATATGTTACCCCGGCAGGTTGATAATATGGAATTAATTATAAGCTCTATGGCTATAAGTAATAGTGTTTTTATTTCGGCTGCTGATTTTAATATATGCTGTAGTCGGTAGTAATACTCCTGTTTTGCCCTCCGCTCACACTGGAACAATAACCACCGGCTGTGTTATCACGTCCCCCGCTCACATAGGAATAACCACCATTAGCCGTGTTATTATATCCCCCGCTAATACTGTCACGAGCTTCTGCGGCTATATTATTCTGTCCTCCACTTACACTGGAAGCGTTGCCACTGGCTGTGTTACCTATTCCCCCGCTCACACTGGAATAATAAGTATTGGCGGTATTCCCCCTTCCCGCGCTCACACTGGAAAAAAAACCATAGGCTGTGTTATCATATCCCCCGCTCACACTGGCATCATCGCCAATGGCTAGATTTAAAATTCCCCCACTCACACTTGAATACTTGCCACTAGCTTCGTTTTTCTGTCCCCCGCTTACACTGGAATATATTCCGCTTATATTGTTGTAAGATCCGGCAACAAGCCCGCCGCAAGAGGAATAATTATTTCTGAAACCGGTGATAATATTATGAGAACCGGTTCGATTATTAATATCATCGGTAAACGGATTGCTGTCATCGAAACGCTCTTCATTATACCCCACAATTAAATTACCAAGACCGTTTACGGTTCCATCTGTGCCATAATTATTATCAACCCCATTAGTATAGCCAAGACCATTAACAATCTGCACATTCACTCCGCTAAATCGTATTGTAGGCTGCCCGGTATAGGGATCGGTTAACCTGGTTACCCCCTCCAGAGCACTCTCTAATTCGGCCACCTTTTCCTTCAATGCCGTAATCTCTGCGTATATATCCATATTAGGATCAGAATCCTCAAACCCAGAATCCTCACACCCCACAAACGCCAGAATTACCAACAAACTTAAACATAAAAATCTTTTCATTATATTTCCTCTTAGATAATTTTTTAAACTTCAGTATATTAATATGCAAGTTTCGTGCCAACTTTCAAAATAGTTAGCTTTTGCCTATACTGTTAACCTTGATTCCTGTCCGTTTTCTTCTATATAACACCTCTGTGGACAGTTCTCTCCTTTTTAGTTTTTCTGGGTATCTTACCGATCTCGCCACTACTTCAATGGCTGTTGCTGATTCTATTTATGCCGCCAATAATGATATTTATGTAAGCGGTTCATATTTTAATGGTGTTAAAACCGACCTGGATAACGAAAACTTGCGGACTCGCACTAGCGCAATGCAGATTTCCGGTAGTGATATATATATCAGCGGCCGTTGTGAGTCCGATAATGATGGTGTGGAAATGGGCCCCTGTTATTGGAAAAACGGGGCTTTGATTAAGCTGCAGTAAGTTTTTCCGGTACGCGTAGGGTGATAATAGTTTGTTTCAGGGCTTTTTTCTGTTTTCCGGGTCTTGACCTTTATTCAATATAGTTTGATGGGATTCTTCCGGAAATGCAAGTAAACAATGATGTACCGCGGCGATTATTATTCCTATAATTTTTCGATTTAATAATGAGTTCATTTAATCCTCCCTTTGACTAAAAAATAAAATCTGTCTTCATTTATATCTTATAATGTATTAAAAAAGAGTGTTTGCGGCTATTGCATGGAAATGAACGCCAGGTGGGAAGGAACGAATGCCGGGTGAATGGAATGAACAACAGTATTTGGGAACAAACGCCCTGTTTTCTTCTACAAGAACAGGTCTGTTCTTTTTTTATTACCTCCACGCTTTTTTTAAATTAATCTTTACAAACTATCTCAATTTCATATTCTAGAAAAACAAGGAGAATAATAATGAAACAATATGGAAATTTTATATTTATCGCGCTAATTTGCCTTTTTCTTAACTGCTTTGAAGATTCTTCAAATCCCGGTAATGACATTGTATTTCGCGGTGAAGCAACTTCAATATCTATTTCAAATAATGATGTTTTTATCTCCGGCAGTTATGAGAACAAAGCCTGCTATTGGAAAAATAATACCAGGATTGACTTAACTGACGGCTCAATCATAGCTTATGCTTCATCCATATTCATCAATGAGGATGATATCTATATTGCCGGAAATTACAACCTGAATGCGTGTTACTGGAAAAATGGCTCCAGGATTGATCTTTCCAATCCTGAGGCTGAAAATTCTACCAATAGAAAATCAAGTTACGCGCAGCCCAAATCATCCGCGAATTCAATCTTTGTTGATAATGGTGATATTTATATTACCGGTTATATATACGGCAGTGATGGGTATAAAGCCTGTTACTGGAAAAATAATACTTTGAGTATCATGAGTACAGGATATTGCGGACATTCAATAGTTGTTTCCAACAATGATATTTATATTTCCGGCGATGGTTTTAGCGACGCGTGCTATTGGGAAAATGGTTCTTTCAATAATCTTCCCGGCGCCTATTCTGCGACTTCAATCTTCCTGTTAAACGATGATATTTATATCTCCGGTTTCGGTGACTCGAATGTTGCATGTTATTGGAAAAATGGGGTGATTACACATCTTACCGATATCTCCTCTACTTCAATGGCTGTTGCTGATTCTATTTATGCCGTCAATAATGATATTTACGTTAGCGGTTCATATTATAATGGTTACATGCACGTGGCTTGTTTATGGAAAAATGGTGTTAAAACCGACCTGGATAATGAAAACTTGCGGACCCGGACCAGCGCAATGCAGGTTTCCGGTAATGATATATATATCAGCGGCCGTTGTGTTTCCGATAATGATGGTGTGGAAGTGGGCCCCTGTTATTGGAAAAACGGGGCTTTGATTAAGCTGCAGTGAGTTTTTCCGGTACGCGCAGGGGTGACC
>JAAENB010000440.1 GCA_024224995.1 bacterium
GCGCTCCAAGAATAATCTTTTTCTCCCTGCCGGGATCCTTCACTGAAACAAGGGCATGAACGGCATTGTTGATAATATTCTCAAGGGCGATAGAGACCTGGTCGGCATTGATCTTTATTTCCCTGTCCGGTTCTATGTCAAAAGAGCCTTCTATTGAGATATGTTCCCTGGCACAGGTCTCTGTATAGCCCGATACTGTCTGTTCCAGGAGTTTGTATATGTTATGCGGAGACTTCTCCGTACTCTTGCCGAAGTTCCGTTTAACCTGGGCTTTCAGTTCTTCAATGGTGTCGAGGCATTCCCCGCAGCGTTCCAGGGTCTCCCGGGCGAATTCGACGTTCTCCCTGTCCATGAATGTCTCAGCATCTTCGTCTTCCTGAATCTCTTCGATTTCGTCAAGGAGCTGCTTTGAGATCATCATCATCTGCGCGAAAGGCCAGAGCTGGTTGTGGAACTTGTGGCCCACATGGGAAACCAGGATAGATGAGTCTTCAAGTGTTTGCTTGAGACGGTCATTGGCATCGAGGAGGCGGTCCCTGAGTTCTTTGAGTTCAACCTGGGAGCGGACCCGGGCCAGGAGCTCCTGCGCGTTAAAGGGTTTGGCAATGTAATCATTGGCGCCTTTGCTAATGCCTTCAACCTTCATTGAGGTATCGGCTTTTGCCGTGAGTAAAATTATGGGAAGGCCTTCGAATTTTTTTTCTCTTCGAATGGCGGCAGTCAGTTCGTAGCCGTCCATTTCGGGCATCATTACGTCGGAGAGGACCAGGGCAATGGAGGCGGCAGAATTTTCGCTTTTGCGAAGCTCCGAGAGAGCCAGGAGCCCGTTTGCGGCGGTTATCACCCTGTATTCTTTTTCCAGGAGATCTTGCAGGAAGGAGAGCATGTCAAGGTTGTCATCGACGATGAGGATTGTTTTTGCCGGGCCTTCGGGCACGGCACGCCGAGCCCGTACAGGGGCGGATGCGGAGCCAAGATCTTTCCAGAAATGGGGGGGCGGGGCGTGCTCAATATCGGGCTCGATATTTGGCGCGAGATCGAGATCAAGACCGGGATTGAGGGGGAGGGAGATAGTGAATTGGGCTCCGTTGCCGGCGGAGCTTTCAGCGGAGATGGTGCCGTTGTGCATGTCTACGATCTCTTTAGTCAGGGAGAGGCCAATGCCGGTGCCGTCGTATTTTCGTGAGAGGGAGGCGTCTACCTGGGTGAAGCGTTCGAATATGGCTTCCAGCTTATCTTCGGGAATACCGATGCCCGTGTCGCTAACGGTGATGCGAAAATTCGTATCGTCGGAATTGAGGGTGATGGTGATAGTGCCGTCAACAGGGGTGAATTTCATGGCGTTGGAGATGAGATTGTAGAGGGCTTTTTCCGTAAGATCCCGGTCTATTGAAGCAATAAGCCCCTTTGTGTTATTGACAAAGCGGACATCGAGCCCCCTGCTTGCGGCACCCGAATGAATGCTCGAGACAAGGAATTCCAGCAGCTTGACAATGTCGGTTGTTTCCCGGGAAAGCAGCATGCGGCCGGCGTCGATCTTTGAGAAGTCCAGCAGGTTGTTGATAAGTTTGAGAAGGCGGAGGCCGTTGCGGTGCATGGATTTGAACAGGGACTCTTCTTTTGAAAGGGTATTCCCGTAATCGCCGTTGATGATCGATTCAATAGGGGACGTAATGAGCGTAAGTGGTGTTCGCAGCTCGTGAGAGATGTTGGTAAAAAGATTTGTTTTTGCCCGGTCCATTTCTTTCAGTTTTTCATTGGCATTTTTCAGCTCGCCTGTGCGCTCTTCCACTTTCTGTTCAAGGGACGCGGTGAGCTGTTCTACCGCGAAGAAGGCTTTTGAGAAGCGGCGGGAGAGCAGGTATGCCTGGGCAAAGATGAAAAAGAAAAATGCGGCAGAAAGGGAAAACCATGATTCTATGACACCGGCATCGTACAGAGAATCGTTTAACAGGGCGAGAGCAATAATTATGCCTCCCAGCATAACAATACCGGCTCCTTCTCTTTTTCGGATGAGCGCGAGAATAAGTTTGTAAAAGAGGGTAATTCCCATAACAAGATTCAATCCATAACTCAGAAGAAAAAGATTTTCATGACTTGTTCCGGGTACCACCAGGAAAAGAAGCCCGTGAAAGAACATTACAACGATGAATACCAGGAGAAAAAAGAGTGAATACTCTTCCGGGAACAGGGAGCGCAGGTACATAACAATAAAGACTCCTTCGAGAGATCCTGAAACCGCTATGGTATTATAAACAGTAAACCAGTCAAAGAAAGGGAAAAGGGTGGTAAAATAACATTCGTTTGAGAAAAGGATAAACAGAGCGCCATAGAGCGAACAAAACGCGAAATAGAGCGGAGTTTTGTCGCTTCTTCTGAGGAGAAATAAGCCCAGGTGATAGAGAGCCATAATTATCATACTGCCCAGTAAAAAGAATTCCAGGTTCATCTCTCTTTCCCGGGCTTCCCGGATCACTGTTTCCCTGCCCAGTATTATAGGCCGGGACGCCCCGCCATGGGCGTGATGAAAGTTGGAAACACGGATTATAATTTCCAGTTTATCTCCATTAATGAAAAAGTCGGCAACCAGGGGACGTGATTCGGGAACACCGGTTTCCGGAGTAGTGGCCACAACGCCGTTTGAAGCTATTTTTTCCCCGTTTATATGAAGCGTGAAGGCAGTATGGAGATTATACATTTTGATAGCCATTTTTCCCCGGTTTTTTCCCGTAAGAACCGTAAAACGATAGGCGGCATATCCTGTATTGGGGAATTTTTGCCCGTTCACCGGGGTTTTGTTCCACCAGGAAGGAAGATTTACAAAACCGGTTTTTTCATCCGGGCCGGGGAGTTTCTTCCAGTAGAATTCAACCTCTCCAATTAGCTTAACGGGCCCGTCTTTGTCGATATCCCAGTTGCGGAGATCAAGAATCCCTTCTTTCGCAAGGGGCTGGTTTGAAGAAGTCAGTTTCCTGCATCCCGGTAGTATTAGCAGAACCAGGGTGAAGAGAAAAATGAGTTGTTTTGTTCCGGACATGGCTGTCACCTGTTTATATTATGTGAAAACATTTTACTGGTGGGGGACTCTGTTAGAAAGACCCACTGTTGCAAATATGCATCAGAGTACAAGCATTTTTTTGCTTGATTTCCACAATACCACTGGTACAGTTGCCGGGTCTTTAAATGAAACGTTAAGCGAGGCAGTACGTGGCATTATCGAAAACTGAAATAGACAGGCTTCTAAGCAAACTGCGGGATCAGTATACGGAATATGAGGAAAAGTATAATAAAACATGGTTTAACCGTGATGGCTTTGAAAACCGGTATATAATGGCAATCCGGAATAAGATGAACCTTGAGGGGTTCATTCTCGCGGAAATAGCCAATATTGAGAAGATTAAAACAAAGTACGATTCAGCCAGAGAAAAACAGGAGAAAAGTTTTTCAAAAAAGGTCGATGGCATAATAGAGGAAAATATAGCCCGGATAAAAAAATACCCGGAAATACTTTTTCATAGCCACGCAGGAGTGGAAATTGTACATTTATATGGAGCAATGGCAGAGTTTACTCTTCATTATTTTGCTGTTCTCTGGATCCTGGCGGAAGATAAGAGCCTTAAAGACCTGCTTATTAATTTTGAAGATCACCTTTCTTTTTTGGCTGTTCCCAGGGGAACAGCACCGGCAAAGAGAATAGAAGACCATATGTTTATATTATCGCGTCTTAATATCCGGGAGATCGAAATAGAGAAAGACAAAACTGAATATTTAAAAGAATCAGCCTTTGTTCTTCATGAAATAATAGACCTGTGCGACGGACTTATTGATTCAAAAGAGAGTGCCTGGGAACTCCCGCTTCGTTTTAACAAGCTCTATCTTGAAGAAAAGAGAAAAAGACAAATCGTAGACCTGTTTTCGGGGCTCACGGGCTACGGAGCTATCTTCAAGATCCGTGAATACGCCTCAGGAATAATCGAAGATTTCAGACTCCAGGCGTTTAGGAGGCAGGAGCAAGGTACAAGGTAAAAGTCGCAAGGCAAGATCTTTTGCGGAGTCTTGCCGTTCCTTGCCCCTTTCACCTTTCACCTGCTTCCCTTTCTCCTGTCTTCCTTATACATATCGCGGTCATGTCATCGTCCTGTTCGCAGTAATCGGTATACTGGTATACGGCGTCAATAATGGCAAGGTTCTGGTCTCTGGGGGGGAGATCCTGGTTTTGGCAAAAAATCTGAGTGAGGCGGTCTTTTCCGAATTGTTCATCCTGTTGATCCCCGTCCGCATTGGATGCTTCAATAATACCATCGGTATAAATATAGAGCGTATCGCCCTTGTTCATTGTAATCTTCCGGGAGGAATAGTTATTGTCTTTGAATAAGCCTACAAGAGGTCCTGTGTACGATATATTGTCACAGGTTTTGTGCTGCGAATTATAGAGCAGGGCATCGGGGTGGCCGGCAGAAAGGAATTCGACAGTTCCGGTTTTAAGATGAAGGCGGCAAACAATAGCGGTACAAAAATAATAGGTACCTTTCAGGTCAATGGCAATCCGGTCATTAACGATTTTTACTATTTCCTCAAGAGACCGTTCCGCTGTTGAAGCGGTTCGAAAAAGGGTCCGTACCTGGTTGCCTACATAGGAAGAAGCAATACCGTGACCGGTGACATCCACAATGAGCAGCTGGTATATATCCTCATTGAGAAAATATCCGTCAAAGAAATCTCCGGACAGGTCCTGGGCCGGGAGAAAGAAATAAGCAATGTCATAGCCCGGTACTTTGTCAAAATTGGGCGCGATTGCAGCCTGGACTTTTCTTATTTTGTTAATCTCCGATTTATACTCACTGTTTCTTCTATTCAGTTCCTGTTCTATTGAAAATCGTTCTACCATAAGGCTAATGAAGTCCGTTAACAATGAAAGGACCTCTTTGTCCTGGGCGGTATACGGTCTGTTATTCTCCAGCAGGATGTACCCGTATACCTGTTTGTCGGCATAGAGGGTTGCGATGGCGGCATGGAGCATGGAAGTGCCTGCCTTGATGGTTACTATCTCTATTTTTTTGTGAATATCGACAACAACATTATGGGCATCGTTTATTTGAGCGAAAGACCGGTAATTAAACCCGGTATCGTACTGTTTTTGCAGCAGGCTGATATAGTTTCCGTTTTCAATTTTTACCAATTCAAAATAACCGGTAGAAATAATTTCCGGGAGATACTGAGCCGCGTGATGATCCGGCTGCAGGGAGTGAACACTTAAGTATTCCTGTACAAAGAGACTCAAAGAGTATAACTTTCTGTTAAGACTCACCTGTGATGCAAGGGTGCTGTGTAAAATATTCCTGTTTATTATGATCTTTCCAAAAATGTCTATTTTCGATTTCAATTCGTAGGGATTAACCGGTTTCCGGATGAAATCATCAGCACCGGCGGTATATCCCTGTTCAATCGTTGCGTTGTCGTTAGATGCCGTAAGGATCAATATGAAGATTGAGCTATAGCGTTCATCAGCTCGTAAGGTTTTACAAATTTCAATTCCGCTCCCATCGGGAAGCGTAAGATCGAGCAGAATAATATTGGGTGTACCGGTTTTGAGAATTTTTTTGAATTCGTCATAGTCTTTTGCTGTTTCCAGGTTGTAGTCTTCCGACAGGATCAGCGCCAGGAACTCCCGTACCGTGGTATCATCATCAACGGCCAATATGCTTAGTTTGTCAATTATTTCCATACTGTGGATTTACTCCTCAGTTTTGTGAAGATAGGGAAGAGTGGCTGCGAGTTTCTCCTTGTTTTTTGTTACATATACCAGGCCGCAGACTGCCAGGCTAAAAACTCCAACAGAATAGAGCTGACCGTCCGAGAGCCCCAGGAAAAATCCCCTGGGATCGGCTCGCCAGAATTCAATGGTAAACCTGAAAACCGTGTATACCATGAATCCGGAGATAAATATATATCCCGGAGTTTTTCTCCTGGTTACCATGTATGCGAGGAAAAGCCCAAAAAGTATAAGAAAGGCCGCGCTTATAAGCTGTGTTGGTATAAGAGGCTGATTGAGCATTGCTGCAGGGGCAATTGGATGAGTAAAGGTTACCCCAATAACGGAGTCCGTATGTCTTCCAAAACAACAACCCCCGAAAAAACAACCGATCCGGCCAATGCCAACCCCAAACAGGTACGCCACAGCACCAATATCGGCCAGGTTCCAGCCATTGACTTTCCAGTAGCGGATCATTAATGAAAGTGCCGTAAGACCACCCAGGCCTCCCCCCCAACTGACCAGGGACGGAGGATACGTCAAAAACCCGGCTTCCAGTCTTTCGGGCAGAAATATTATAAAACCCGTTATAAAGGTTCCAAGTATACCACTGGCGGTAATTAATAACGCGTAGAGGACAAAGTCGGTACTGTTCAGCTTTTGTTGATTGGCCAGCAGGTATACTAAAAGGAAGGTAGCAGCGAGGGCAATAATAATCAGCACTCCATAGGTACCAATTATTTTCTCATGCCCCAACCACTGAAACTTGTACAATTCCGGATACATTTTAGACTATATTTTTTACTTTTATAAATTTTTAAAAACAAACAATACGTCTAAAGTAATATCAGTGCATGTGATTTGCAATCAAAAAAATCTATTGGATAGATTATTTTTGTTCGCTCCATTTTTTCATCAATTCTTCTGCGGCTTTAGGATCTCCCATAGCTTTAGTAAATTGAGCAACTTGATAGGTGCAATAGCTGAATACAGCGATTGAAATAACAATACCGGCAATTGAAGTTATTAATCCGCCTTTTGCGGCTCCTGATTCCGGGTCTTTTTTCTTGGCTATGATAGCAAGGATAAGACCAATAACTCCACAAATTGTTCCTATAAATGCCCAAACACCAAAAAAACCTGTGAAAATTGAGATTATACCTAAAACTAATGATGCTACTGCCATATGTTTTCTCCTTTTTTTTTATTTATGTTATTAAATAACATTTTCACATAATAGTTTGATTATAGATTTAATTTTTTTATATGTCAATTTTTTTTTTAAAATTTTGCATACTGAAGCGACTGCTGGAATCCGCTAGCAGGCGGGGGAGGGATCGTTATTCGGGTGTTAGTCCGGGCACCCGCATAATGATCCCCATCTGCCGGTTTGTTATATCCCGGCTTTGTTGTACCCGTCGGCAAGGCTGGTGTTAACGTGAATGACACCGTCATTTAAATTTTTGAGCGGGTAATCATCGGTTATTTCGGGGAGCTTGTCCGCGTCTGCCTGTTTGTTTAATACTGTTCCGGCAGGGATATACCGTCCGTTGGGAACCGTTACCCCCATTACGATGCAGCCCGGTTCCACAACACACCCGGAACCCACTTTTGCTTTAAATACCAGGGATTGCATTCCAATAAAAGAGTTGTCTCCTACGTATGCGGGGCCGTGAACCTGGGCCTGGTGTGCCAGGGAAATTCTTTTGCCAATATAAACGGCATATTTTTTTCCGTCTACTTCTACAAGGTTTGATTCCACCGGGCGGCCGTTGTGCTCTGTTTCAAGGGCATGGATATTTACCCCATCCTGAACATTTGTCTCGTCTCCAACATGAAGAGGCTGGCCTTCATCTCCCCGTATGGAAGCAAACGGTGAGACCATTACTTGTTTTCCCAGTATAACATTGCCGATTACCGCAGCAAGTGGGTGTACATAGGCTGTATTGTCAATCACCGGGTCTACTGCCTCCGGGGCAAAATCCGTAATTACATTTTTGTGTATCATTTTATTCTCCATTTTTGCTTTTTGATATCGTATTATGAGGGGAGAATTTATTGTCAATGATTTTATGGCTGTGGAATCCGCTTATTCTTTTTGTTTTGAAAGAAGGTAGCACATAAGGTATTCTTCTATGGTTTTTTTGGGTCCCCTGGAATCCCCCCTGCTTCTGTAGATGGCATTATTCTTGCGGTGACTGAATGATTTAAAGAGCGTCCGGGGGTCGTTTTTATCATATTCAGGGAAGGCGAACCGGGTTCCGATTACCGATTCCACCTCTTTTGGACTCAATGAGGCTTTTCCCTCTACTTCCATCTTTTCGGACAGGGTTTCCATCTGCTCAAAAGAAAGTCCCAATAAGAATTCCTGGAGAGAATCGAGATCATCCTGGGCAAACGTATCACTTTCCAGGTATTCGAGCCAGAAGGGGTCCATTTTTTTCGACAACATAAATAATTCCGATATTCCCAGCATGGTTCCATAGGCCGGGACCAGTTGTTCCCGTTTCGACCATATATCCGTTAACATTGGGGCGAAATCTTTTACCCCATGATCAATTCGATATTCCCATATCTGCGCCAGGAGATACCCGGCTTTTGTTCGTATGGGAAAGGGTATTTTTTTGTCGGAAATAATAGCAATAAATACCTCTTCCGCCATTAACGTAAAAACATTGTTCGATACAATTTTGCGTATTGATTCATCCGATACTTCCAGGTCTGCCACCTCTTTCCTGAGGTATTTAAGCATTAAAAAAAAGTTTATTTTTGCTATGGAGAAGCTCTGGCCTAATATGGCCTTTGTCGGGATGTGTAATATGAGATCCATGACATCTTTAAGACAGAGGTTGTCCACCAGGGTTGCTACGGAACGGGACGTGCTTCCCAGGCGCTGCTGTCCCAGGATGGATGGGTATAAGGAAATGGCCTGTCCCAGTTCCAGCAGGGCATTTTCGTTATTGTCAATGGCGGTAATTTCATATTCCCTGCTTCCCATTTCCGTCAACTTCAGTTTGAAGCGGCTCATTATTTCCTTTTCAGTATTGTTAAAAACTATGATTTTGTCCATAAAATCTGTTACCACCCGGCTTTTTTTATATCTAACAAATATCATACAGAATTGTGGGATATTATCAAGGAATTAATTCGTTATTGATGAATAATTCATATTATGCCGATATTGTTGATATTATTATTAAACAAGGAGAAACAGAGAAACAGTGATACGTGGATACAAAAAAATAGTAATTCTTCTTTTGATATTGCTCATTCCGGCAATGTCAAAAAAGCCCGGAAAACCCATTGAAAAAGCGCTTCCAAAAGCAAAAAATTTTATCCGGCTAAAAAGCGCGAATAAACAAAAACATAAAGTCTTTATTCCCCCTGATTATAAGATGAAACCGGTAAAGATTGCCCGTTTTGAGCATGAACAGATCCATATTGATATATATGCCCGTGCCTTTGCCCAGGGTAATGCCGCCTATGTTGAGATATTTAAAAAAAATAATGATGATAAAAATAATAAGGATCTTACTCTCAGGGTTAAACGGTTCGGATTCGACAAATGGAATGTGCCTCTTACGGCTCGTTCCTGGGGATTTCGCGGCCTGTTTGGCATTCACCCGGAATTAAAACCGGGAATAAAAAAGATTACCATAGAATATTCAATGGGCAATAAAAAGAAGACCGCTGTTTTTCTTGTTAAGATATCAAAGACCTGGTACCGGGTCTATAAAAAAGCCATGAATGTGGGCAAATATTCCAATGTCAATTACCATAAAAAACCGGAGGTTATTGCTTTTATTAAAAAATGCACCAAAAAGAAAAGAGCGGTCTTTTCTCAATACAGCCCCGACCTGCTGGGTGAGTCTTTTTCCCATCCCAGGAATATGCACTATATTACTTCTCCTTTCTGGTCCAAACGGGTGGTTATGCAGTTTAAAATGAAAGGCAAGAGAAAGATAAAACTTAAAAGCCGTTCAAAGATTCACCGGGGCCTCGATTTTCGCGGCAACCAGGGCACTCCTGTGTATGCCCTTGCCCCGGGCAGGGTAGGGCTTGCTGAAGAGCTCTTCTATGAAGGCAATATGGTGATAATTGACCATGGAAATAAAGTTTTTTCTTATTATATGCATCTCCACGGAGTTGCTGTTAACAAGGACAGGATCGTTACCGGCGGGAACCTCATTGGCTATGTGGGCTCCACCGGTGTCTCTACTGCCGCCCACCTCCACGTTTCCCTGATCATCCGCGGCATCCAGGTAGACCCGCTCAGTTTACTTCCGTTACCGATAAGATAGCGGCCTTTGGCCGCAGTTCGATGCTTCGGCTCCGCTCAGCACAGGGGTTCGAAGTTCGAGGTTTTTTTACCGCAGGGCGGTTCTTACCGATTACCGGTTACCCGGCCCTCCGGTGTCTGAGCGGAGCCGAAGACCCACTACTTCAAGAACCTGCCGTACTGTATCTTCCGTGTTGGTGTTCTCTATTTCCGCGATGAACTTCATTTTTTTTAGGGAGTGCTGATATAAGGGGTCGTAGTATTTTTCCAGGAGTATTTTGGTAAATTCATGGAGTTCCCCTCTGGCGAAGAGCTCTGTGAGAGAGTCCACTGTGGTTTGGCCCAGCCTGGATTTTAGAGTGGCCACAATCCCGGGGATATCGTGGGTATCCATATTTTGCGAATATTCCCGTACAGTTATTTCGGCTCTTCGTTCCGGAGCGGCCTGTATCAAAATGACAGGAGCGGTTTTCATCTGTTCGAAGATTTTTGAGGGGATATGACGATTTCCTACTTTTTTAGATTCACCTTCAATGACGATATACGGCTCTTTTTCCAGTTCTTTGATTTTATGGAACAGCAGGGTTTCGAATTTTTTCTGGCTGTTTTGAACCAGGCCTATGCCGCCGAAAATGGAGCTGCGGTGCCCGGCCATGGATTCAAGATCAATTGAGTTTTTTATCAGCCTGATTATTTCTGTTTTTCCTGTTCCCGTGAGCCCCTGGAGTACAAACAGCCCGGGACGGATTGTTATGTTTTCAAGTGACTCATGTACATAGCGCCTGTATCCTTTGTATCCCTGTTTTAATTTATAGACCGGCTTTCCCAGGGAATCTATGAGAGCTGCTATGGACCCCGATCTCATTCCTCCCCTGGCACAGGTAAAAATGAGATTTTTTCCGGATAACTTGTTGATTTGCTCTATAAGAGAGCTTAGTTTGCCGCCAACTATTTCCGTTCCTTTAAGAACCGCTTCATGGCGGCCCGAAAACCGGTAAAGGGTTCCTATTACACTTCTTTCTTCATTGTCAAAGATGGGGATATTCACAGATTCCGGGATATGATCCTCAAAGTATTCTCCCGGAGAGCGCACATCAATATATACCCGGTTTTCCACTTCCAGGGACTCTTCATAGGTAATTTCTTTCATAATAAGTGACCACTATGTACCAAAGGCATTATTGGCAAGCAAAAAAAGATCCTCATTAAAGTTGTTGACGAAACGGTTAATATTTGGTATTATTATAGTGTAGGAAAAAAATAAGATAAAAAAGTACCTGCCAGGGAGTGATCTTTATGAAAAAGGCGAATTCCGGGGCATTGGATCATATTGGTACTGATGTTCCTGATGAGAACAGAAACGCTGCTGTTAAATTTTATAATATGGGCGTTTCCCTTCAAAAATACCAGAGCTATGAAGAGGCTCTTGCCCGCTATAATGACGCGGTAATGAAATACCCGGGCTATTGGGAAGCCTGGAATAATAAAAGTGAAACCCTCTATTATCTTGGCCGCTATAAAGAAGCCCTTATGGCCTGCGACGAAACCCTTACGCTTAATCCCGATTGCGCTCCTGCCTGGAAGAATAAAGGGCTCATTCTTGAACAATTCAGACAGTACGAAGAGGCTGTTGATGCCTATAGCAAGGCTACAACCCTTTCCCCAAAGTTCTTTTCCGCGTGGAATCATATGGGAACGGTCCTGTTCTATCTTGGCCGTTACCGGGAAGCTATTGCCGCCTGTGATTGCGCTATTGAGTTAAAGAATGATATCCCTGCCGCCTGGTATCACCGCTCCCGGTATTATTCCCTGACCGGTAATAAGAAAAAAGCCCTGGCGGACCTGGCAAAAGCGATCTCTCTTCACCATGAATTCGCTATAAAAGCCCGGATCGATAAAAGTTTTTTCAGTTTATGGGATGATGAGGATTTTTTGAACGTGCTGGGAGCTTCGAACTCCTGAGTTTTATTTCAGGTCAGGAGTCAGGCGCTCTCAAGAAACTTAATTTTGCTTGTGCGCGGGCCTTGAAGTAGTATGGGCTCTTTGGATTGCTGCGGAACTCGCTCCGCTCAAACAGTCCTCACAACCCAAAGAGCCCATACTACTTCAAGGCCAGATGCAGCTCGCAATACTATTAAGCTTCTGACGTATTTTTTCCCCGCTCAGTGGGGTCAGCTGCTCTTAAGAAACTCTTATTAAATAGGGCTGGTTTCCGGGAAGAGAGACGTTGCGTGCAACGTCTCTACGGGCCTTTTCCCGAAGATATTGCCCGGAGCATCTTCGTAAAATAGACCCCGGTATAACCACAGGTGAAATTTAAGGGATTCCCGGACCACCTAAAGCATGGTAGATATCTACAATATCATCACTATAGTTGATTCCCATCATCAATCCCGAAAATACCTCGGCAATGAACTCATTTGGATGTTCATTGGCATAGGCACTCACTTCTGCTGAGGTCTCATCTATACGCCCCATAGCATCTTTTAATTGTTTGTAAGTTGGTTTCGATGTAAATGAAGCATACATCTTTTTGTAATCCGAACTGCTGCCGAGCAGCTGGGTATAAGCGCTCTCATTTAACTTTGTTAATTTCTTCAGATTGACAAGAGCAGTGTAATATGACAGCGCTGCGTACTGATGAAAAATATGCCCCATCTCGTGGAGAACTGCAGTGGTTGCCTGTTTCAATTTTGCATCGGATTCCGACCGAGCTTTGTGTTGATCATAAATTTTAGTGGCAACAATTTCTTTTTCAACATGAAGAGCATTGGTGCCGAGTACAATCACTCCTTTTGATGATTGCAGCATTGGCAGCAGGAAACCAACGCAGCTTTTTTTATAACTGTGGCAGAAAAATTCAATATTATTACCGGGAAACTTAAATCCCTTTGCTTGCACCATCTCCAGTGCAATTCTAATAGCTTCTTTCTTTACTGCAATGTCCGGATCATCACTGGCTGCGTGGAGCTTAACCGCAACACCTCCCCATTTGTGCTCTTCCACTTTGAGACTTTTTTTTGCCCAGCCCGTACGGTACTTCACATAGAGCCTTTCCAGGTTCTCCTTTTTTATAAAAGCTTTTTGTTCATTTGCACTCAGGTCTTTGATGACCAGTTCAACTTCCGGCTTACCGGTCAGGGTAATCTTTGCCCCGAAAACCGCTTTTCCGAAAAAAGAAAAACAAAGAATGAAAATGAAACTACATTGCAAAACAGACTTAAGAAAATTATTCATAGACCTCTCTCTTTATCGCAAAATAAATTAGTAAATCCCCGCCAAAAGGAGATTTTTTGATGAAATTAAAGCTATACTTGCGGCAGTGTTTCAATAGTGCAAATGTTTTATTCGTTGCCTTTGATATCACCCCACCATTGGTCATGCCCGGGAATTGGATATATTACATTCTCCATCTGGTTTTTGTATAATGACTCTTTTGTATTGCCTAAAGATTCTCTTACAAAATCCCTGGCATAAATAGTATTCCACCGGTTCATTGCCAGGTCGCGTCCGTCTAACTCAGGAATCTTCTTAGTAACCAGGGAAGGTTCGAATAGATAGTTCTTAACATCACTCGGTCCTTCCAGCCTCGCTTCAATTCCCCATTCAACAACGGCATATATTTGGCCTGACTCTATATTCATTATGGAAATCAAAAAATGTAAACGGTACATTTTTTGATCTGGATTTATCTTTACCAACCTCATTAAGCTTGAATCGACCCTTGGACCATCCGACAAATGAGATGAGTTCAATTTGATCTTATAATTTTTCAGAGTCGTTCCCTTAAGAATAACTGCTTGATCAAAAAACGGAGTGTTTTCACACTTTGTTCGATCGACACGAAAACCGTACACTGGTTCTGTTCGAAGAACAAAGTTCTTCTTATTATTTGAAAGCATATTAATTTCCTTCTCAAAGGTATACCAGTTGTTCTCATCTCCACTTCGAGCAACCTGCAGGAAGCCCCACGGTCCATCGACTTTATTATTCGGGTAAAAGTAACAACGACCTGTCGTCCCTTTGTATTCAAATTTAATTTTTCCATAGGTATTCTTGAATTTCCATGTTTTATTAATAGACTCTTTTCCGTCTATTGAAGGATATTTTTTTATTGCATTTATTCTTGTTAACTTGTCTCTTGGAGATCCCTTTGCATGTAAATCGGTGTAGACATAAATCCCCAAAAAAGCGACAGCGACTATTGCGAATAGACCATTTCGAAAAGTAATTTTTGATAGTATCTGATTAAGCTTCATTTTTAGCCTCTCCTATATTGTAGTTTTTTAATAAATTTAACTTTAGGTGAGCTGTTCCCAAAAGTCAAGATCATTTTGTACACCCGGGAAGAACAGGGAGATTTTTGGGGAAAATAGTTGACTCAAAGGTAAGCGTCAAAACAACCCCATCTTGCAATCCTGAAGGAAAACCTGTATCCTCCCTCTGTTAAAAAAAGGAGGATACCATGAAAAATTCAGAAACAACAAACAAGCGTCGTTCATTCTGGCAGACACATGTAGAGGCCC
>JAAENB010000441.1 GCA_024224995.1 bacterium
CCGGAATATTTATCCAGGGCACGTATAATATATAGACGTTCAACATCTTCAAGGGTCATGATCTCCCGGGGGATAGCTGCTGCGGCGTTTATTCGGCGTGGTAAATGACTTTTTTGAATATACGGCTCATTGCAAAGTACAAAGCAGTGTTCTATTATATTCTCAAGTTCACGGATATTACCGGGATAGGTGTATTCCATTAGAATATTCATTACCTCGTCCGAAATTCCTTCAATACTTTTTCCTTTTAAGGCGTTAAACTTTTTTACGAAGTGCTTAACCAGGAGAGGAATATCTTCCTTCCTGTTCTGTAAAGCGGGCAGGTGCAGGTTAACCACGTTCAACCGGTAATAGAGATCAGCTCTGAAGCTGCCGTTCTCTACTTCTTCAAAAAGATCCTTGTTGGTGGCGGCAATTACTCTCACGTCTGCCTTTTCCGGTTTCGTCCCTCCCAGCGGTTCATACTCCTTTTCCTGTAAAAATCGAAGAAGCTTCACCTGGAGAGCCTTTGGCATATCACCGATTTCATCAAGGAAAAGAGTGCTTCCTTCAGCCAGGGCGATTTTGCCGGGTTTGTCTTTTTTTGCGTCGGTAAACGCTCCCGCCTTATAGCCAAACAGTTCGGACTCAAGAAGCGTCTCCGGCAAAGCAGCGGAATTTATTACTATAAGGGGATTCTCTTTTCTTTCGCTTAAATTGTGAATGGCTTTCGCGACAAGTTCTTTTCCGGTTCCGCTGGAGCCCTCAATGAGGACGGTACTGCCGCTGCGGGCTACATCGGGAAGAATGGTAAACATCTCCTTCATGTCTCTGTTTTTGCTGAGTATATCTTCAAATGTATATTGTGACTCAAGGGTTTTTCTGAGTTCCTCAATTTCGGATATATCCCTGAAGGTTTCCACTCCGCCGATTGTGCTGCCCTGGTCATCTTTGAGTATCGCGGTACTTATTGATACGGGGATCCGGTCTCCTGCGGCATTTACGATGTATATTGTTTTATTGATTATATTCTTGTCTGTTTCTATTGTCTCTTTTAACGCGCAGGAATGCTCGCAGATATTAGCGTGAAATATCTCGTAGCAATGTTTTCCAACAGCCTCTTCTTCTTTGATTCCAAGGATGGACTCAGCAGCTTTGTTTATTAAATTAATCCTGTAATTAAGATCAATGGCAAAAACACCGTCGGCAATGCTGTCTAATATTGTGTTGCTTTCTTTGTTCATTTTTTTATGATGAGGCTCTAAAAGGGATAACGTTTGCACCGGATATGTTATTTATACAAATGATCTGACAATGAAATGATTCTTTCTATTGCTTCAAATTTTTTAATTCTATTTTTATTATTTATATGATCGGATATTGTAACAACATTATTGGTTTTATTAAATAATTCAGAAGAAGTATTTAATCCATTACTAAAATTAAATGTCAACTGAATATCATCTGTAGATTTATTATTTTTCATACCAATAGTTCCTTTAATGATGTATCTTCTGATTCAATCAATTTGCGCGTTACAATACTTTCTAAAACAGGAAATGATTGAAGACTTGTTTTTTGTTTTGGAGTTGCACTTTTGAAATCGACTTCCATGCTTGTTTCATTAAATTTTCTTGAATCTTCAACCATTTTAAATAATTTATAGTACAAGTTTGGTGCAACGCCTTCAAATGCAAGCAATTTTACTTTATCATCTTCATTTTCTTTTTCTGTTATTGCATCACTATGCAATTTAATTGCTAAACTTTTTCTATATGGCTCTATATAATATACTTCTTTGATACCCGCAACAATAATATGTCTGGCGCAATTATGACATGGATAGGTTGTGCAGTATCGTTTACCTCCTTTCATTCTATCACCTGCAAGTTGGCTTCCTATAATAATAGCATGCATTTCTGCATGAATTGATCTGGAAAATTCAATTAAATTCCCAATTTTAGACTTTTTTATTATATTTTCAACTTCTTTTTTATCACTATCTTTAATATAGTCCTTTTCTAATAATTTTTCAACAATTTCATCAATTAATTGTGATTTATGTTGGTCATTATAGCATTTTTTATCATTCCAATTCATACATCGTGCATCAGGGATACCTGGCCTTTTATTAATATCAAAAAAACTATATAAATTACCACCATAGGTTGGAACATCATTCCAGCCTATGGAAATTAATTCACCATTTGAATCGGTTATTGCTGCGCCAACTTGACGTTTCGGAATACTCTCTTAAATGCGATTAATTGTTGATAAATTTTTATCAGGGTTTATTATTGACTTAATGTGCTTGAGACAAAAACGAACATCAAGTCCAAACTTGTATATTAAATCTGTCGACCCTCAGTAGTAAACGCATCCTCCGGTATAGCCTGGATGATGGGTAACTTGCGGTCGTAAGCTTCTTTAGTTGTCATCGCTTCTCTCCTATATTAAATGATTGATCGTTAAATTATAGGTAAGCGTCAAAACAACCCCATCTTGCAATCCTGAAGGAAAACCTGTATCCTCCCTCTGTTAAAAAAAGGAGGATACCATGAAAAATTCAGAAACAACAAACAAGCGTCGTTCATTCTGGCAGACACATGTAGAGGCCC
>JAAENB010000442.1 GCA_024224995.1 bacterium
TCAGTGTGTCTAAGATAGGGGTTTTTTCTACCATATATTAAGTATCCGTTTATAAGTTTCGTCGTTATAAAGACTTCCGAAGTTTCGAAAACTTCGGAAGTCTGGTCACTGACTATACCGTGTATTGAACTTTCCTTTCCACATATTTGAACTGCAACAGCGTAATAAGAATAATCAGGCTCATCAGGACAATGGACTGGGCCGCGGAAGACCCGAGGTTCAAACCGATAAAACCGTCCTGGTAAACTTTATACACTAAAATATTTGTGGCCCCCCCGGGGCCTCCCTGGGTAACGGTATGTATTATACCAAAAGTTTCAAAAAAAGAAAAAATGATATTCATGACCGTAACAAAAAAAAGTGTCGGGGACAGCAGGGGAAGAGTAATAGTCCAGAACCTTCTGAAAGGGCCCGCGCCGTCCATAGCAGCCGCCTCCATAAGAGATGTAGGGATTGCCTGCATTCCGGCCACGAAAAATACAAAATTATAACTGATCTGTTTCCAGGAACTGGCCATAATCACCATAATCAGTGCATCTGTTCCCCGAAGCACCGGATTCCAGTCAAGCCCGAACCATTTTTTAAAAGCAATAGCCACAACACCAAAAGAGGGGTGGAGCAGAAATAACCACAGTATACCGGAAATCGCAGGAGCTACAGCATATGGCCAGATCAGCATAGTGCGGACAAAGGGTTTGAATTTCAGTGCCCGGTTTGCCATGGCAGCAATAAAAAGTCCGAATGAAATGGCGGTTCCTGCTGCGGAAGCGCTGAATATCAGTGTAATGAAAACAGACTTGAGGTAAAGAGGATCTTTGAAAAGGGCAATATAGTTGTCAAACCAGACAAAGCGGCTGTGCAGTCCAAAAGGGTCACTGATCATAAAAGACTGGGCAAGACCCTGCACGGCCGGCCAATAGAAAAAGGTCAAGGTAACCAGTACCTGGGGCAGTATAAGAAAGTAAGGCAGAGTCCTGGATGTGAAATAAGATTTCTTTTTAATCATGGCTGTTATAAGCTTGAAACTTGAAACTCGAACCCCGATATTTGTAACTGATACGTAGTTTTTCGCTATAACGACTAACTTGTGACCATGAAAGACATTTCACAAGTTTCCAGTTTCCAGTTTCCAGTTTCCAGTTTCCAGTTTCAAGTTTCCAGTTTCCAGTTTCCAGTTTCCAGTTTCAAGTTTCCAGTTTCCAGTTTCAAGTTTCCGGTTTCCAGTTTCCAGTTTCCAGTTTCCAGTTTCATGAATGTTGAAACAGATAAGCGCACTTTTCAAGCCTGGCACCTTTTACATCTGCGACAACATAAGAAGGTCCGCCCCAAATTGAAGCTGAACCGAATGAACCGTTTTTGGCTATCGCATAAAATACAACGTTAAAAACAGGTCGTTTTTGCTGATCCACCAATCCCCGTTTCCGACTCTGATCGACAATTCGTTCAAGCACATCCAGGCATGCCTGCCGGGGGGATCGTCCTGCCCGCATACGCTCCACAACAGCAAAAGAGCCGCAGGAGAGGATTACCGCTTCTCCCAGACCTACAGAACCAGCCGATCCAACGTCATTGTCAACATAAAGACCATCCCCTATCAGAGGTGAATCCCCAACCCTGCCCGGAATTTTGTAAGCAATTCCTGATGTACTGGTGCAGGCACCGAAATCACCGCTGGCATTTCTCGCCGAAATATGCAAAGTTCCTGTCATCCGAGATAAACGGGTACCAAAAAACGGACCAGCAGCTTGTTCGTGTTTTTTCTTACGGGTGGGCAGCCATTGATCCTGATCCGACAAGTTTTCCTTCCACTCAAGCCACATCTGGCGGGATTTTTCTGTTAGCAGGTTTTCTTCCCTGAAGCCGTGGGCTTTGGCAAATTGTAATGCCCCCTCTCCCACAAGCAGGCAATGATTTGTACGACGCATCACAAGCATAGCCACTTTGGAGGGAGACATAATGCCGCGGATTGCTGCAACCGCACCAGCATTGTGATGGGGGCCATCCATCACAGCCGCGTCAAGTTCGACAACTCCATGCTCGTTAGGCAGACCGCCTAAACCAACCGAGCCGTCATCCGGATTCACTTCTGCCAGATTCGCACCAGCCACTGCAGCATCTGCAGGAGCATGGCCAGTATTCATTTTTTCAAACACCAGTTTTACTGATTCCAGGTACCCGGTAGCAATTACCACAGCCCCTTTAGTCGTAACTGGTACTTGCTGATTACTGTCTTGTTTTGCAACAGCATCAGCACAGGATAAGGATGTACTTCCAACAGCCGCCGCAACAGTGGCAAGAAACTGGCGTCTTGACAGAGTATTGTCCGAAGAGGAAAAACCGGGGTCTTTAATATTAAAACTTTTTGGGAACACTGCTCTCTCCTTTTTTCAACCTGTGTGACTCATGTAAAAATAAATATCAAACCAACCGAAGATGTTAATGCAAAAAGTCTGCCAAACCTGGTGAAGCGTTAAAAATCAGGAAGTTACAGGTATGAATGGATATGGGAGTAAGAGTGAAGTGTTTCATTCTGGCGCGCCTGAACCAGTTTTGTGGGATAATCTGTATAAAATAAAAGAAATAATTCAAATGCACTGATTTGGAGCACGGTGTGCCGGAATGAAGCATCCCGGTTTCAGAAGGTATGCCAAAATGAAACAGCGGAATTTGTATCCTGCTCCCATTTACAACTGCTCCATCTTGACACACTTCATGAGACCCCATATGCACCGTTTCAGTGCATATGCATCAAAACGAAACAGATGGCATATTTTCTATTTTTATCAATAAGTTATCCTACAAAATAAATTTCAGTGCGCCAAAATGAAACACATTATATCTTCCCCACAACATTCATTACCCATAACATACTGATTTTTATATTATCAATATGCATGGCAAGTTTTTTGCATCTGTAAAACAAGAGTCAGAAACTGAAAAAGGCAGTTCAGATATAAGTACCAGAGCAAAAGTTTTTCGGTATTCGAAAACCCTAAGGGTTTTGAAAACCCTTAGGGTTTATGTGAAACTTATACCGGAAAATCTATGCTCAGGTACTTACAGACTTCCATATAATTAATTGGCATCCTTCATTTTTCGGTTGACAATTCGAAGGAGTGCCGAAATGAAATTTTGGCACTGAATCCGGCGGCTCTGCCAAAATTTCATTTCGGCACTCCTTCGAAAGTGTCAACTACTTTTGAGGCAAAATGAAGGATGCCTAATTAATTACACAAGTTCAAGTGCAGATGTAAGCCTGAAAGCCGGGAAAAGCCGGAAGGAGAGACGCAGCAAATGAAAGATCAGCCTGACAATTATAAAAATAACACCGACGGAATAGCAATTATCGGCATGGCAGGGAGGTTTCCCGGAGCCGGTTCTGTAAGCGAACTATGGAAAAATTTGTGCAAAGGCAGGGAAAGCATATCCTTTTTCAGCCATGAGGAACTGCGCAACGCGGGTATCAGTGAAAAAGAACTACAGGATCCTGACTATGTCAGAGCATCGCCTGTTTTAAAAGATATTGATTTTTTTGATGCCTCTTTTTTCAAATATTCGCCCAAAGAAGCCAGGGCACTTGATCCGCAACACAGATTGCTTCTGGAATGTGCATGGGAAGCTTTTGAGGATGCAGGTTATGCCTTGGATACCTGTTCCCGTGAAATTGGAGTCTTTGCAGGATCCGGGGGTTCCATATCCAGTTACCTGCTGTCATATCTGGAGCAAAATCCTGATGCCCGGGGGAAGACCGGCAGTTATCAACACCTGGGAAATGACAAGGATTTTCTGCCTGCAAGAATTTCCTACAAGCTGAATCTCAGGGGACCCAGCATTGCTGTCCAGACCGCATGTTCCACTTCCCTGGTGGCAGTTCATCTGGCGTGTCAGAGCATTCTGAACGGGGAATGTGACATGGCGCTGGCAGGTGCGGTGAGTGTCCGGATTCCGCAATTGTCAGGATATATGTGGGAAAAAGGGAATGTGTTTTCCAGAGATGGCCACTGCAGGGCATTTGATGCGGATGCCCAAGGCATTGTTTTCGGAAGCGGACTGGGAATTGTCCTGCTGAAACCCCTGGAAGATGCGCTCAGGCACAGGGACAATATCTATGCTGTGATCAGGGGAACCGCTGTCAATAATGACGGAGGGGAAAAAACCAGCTTCACTGCCACAGGTCTGAAAGGTCAGTTGGTTTGCATGAGCGAGGCATTTGAGGTGGCAGAGATTCGTCCGGAACATGTCACTTACATTGAGGCTCACGGAACCGGGACAATGATGGGTGATCCCGTAGAACTGGCGGCGCTGACCCGTTGTTTCCGGGCAAGTACGGATAAAAAAGAGTTCTGTGCATTGGGATCTGTCAAAAACAACGTGGGCCATCTTGATGTCAGTGCGGGAATGGTTAGTCTGATCAAGGCAGCGCTGGCAATAAAACACGGGATAATCCCCCCATGTATCAATTTCAGAAACCCCAATCCGAAAATAGATTTTCAGAACAGCCCGTTCTATATCAATACCACTTTAGAAAAATGGCAACCGTCCGATATGCTGCGAAATGCCGGGATTAACTGCCTGGGCATGGGCGGCACCAATGCTTTTGCCGTATTATCCCATACACCGATGTCTGAAGTCTTGCAAAAGAAGCAGGCATATAAACCCTGTTACCTGATTACCTTCTCTGCCAAAAATGAATGGTCCCTGAAACAAAAGCTCGGAGATATGGAAAAATGGCTGGATAAAAACAGCTTTGCCCATATTGAAGATATCAGTTTTACCGTGAACATCGGGAGAAATCACTTTGAAAAACGATGCGCGTTCATTGTGGCATCCCTTTCGGAATTGATTGAAACAATTCAGGATGTAAGGAAAAATAAAAAACCCGCAAATTATCTGGTCGATACAGTAAAAAAAATACAGGACACTGATTTTACTTTTTCCGCGGAAACCCGGGAAAAGCTCATGGAATCAATAAAAGATTTCACGAATATTCCAGCTCAGCAGTACAGGGAAAAACTGTTACGCATAGGTGAGCTATACACAAATGGATATGAGATCGACTGGGAGAAGCTCCATAAAGGAGAAACAGGAAGGCGGATTTCCCTTCCTTCGTATCCGTTTGCAAGACAGAGGTATTGGATATCGGAAAACGCGAGACCTTGATGGTTTTGGAAACCTTCAAGGTCTTTGCAGTTATTTTGTCCATGCTCTTTATTTTATTTATTTTGTTCCTTCAACCTTCAACTGATGCTCCAAGAGCATTATGTTCAACAAACCGTCAAGGATTGAAAAATGGAAAAAAATTACAAAAAAACCGAGTCGGCTCCGAGCGAAACAGCAGGCAGGCGTGAATCGCCCGGGGATTCAGCAACAGAAACGATAGCTGTTATTGGAATGGCCTGCAGGTTTCCCGGGGGAGCAGACACGCCTGAAAAATTCTGGCAGATGCTGTGCGATAAAAAAGATGCTGTAGTACCCATACCCAAAGAACGCTGGGAGGCAGATGCTTTTTACGACCCTGATCCTGAAGCTGAAGGAAAAATGTATACCCGTGAAGCCGGATTTCTGGAAGA
>JAAENB010000443.1 GCA_024224995.1 bacterium
AGCTTCTGTGGCGTTTGTTATTTCCATGCGGGAAGATTTTGCTTTGGAACTGAATGAATTTAAGGAATATCTTCCCACGATCCTTTTTGAGAACTATTTCCGGCTGGAAAAACTGAAAATTGAGAAAGCTGAACAGGCTATATGCAGGCCAGTTGAGGATGTGGGGTTTCAATATGAGCAGGGGCTGCCGGATGAGATTCTGAAAGATTTGGCAGAAAGGGAAAAGGAGAGGCGTTTCGGGGCTTCTGCGCCTGTTGCGGGGGATATTCCTTCTTATGTGGAGCCGCCTTATTTGCAGATTGTATGCTTTCACTTGTGGGAAGAGGAGCGGCATAATCCGGAAAGGGTGATTCGGAAAAAGGCGTATGTGGAAAAGGGCAGTGCAAAAGGGTTTGTGAATTCTTATTTTGAAAATGTGATGAAGTCTTTTTCGCCTGCTGAGAAGAAAATTGCATCCAGAAGTTTTAACCATCTGATAACACCGTATGGAACCAAGATGGCTTATCCGATAAAAGAACTGAGTCCGCTGATTCGGGTGGATGAGAAGGAACTGGAGAATGTTCTGGAAAAACTGTGTGATGCCAGGATTCTTCGGAGCCAGAAAAGGGAAGGTGAGATATGGTATGAATTATACCATGATATTTTTTCAGATATTATTTACAAATGGAACGAGGGATATAAAGCAACACAGCGGAATAAAAAAGTGGCTTTTATGTCAGCCGCAGTTTTTGTTACATTTCTTGCTATTTTTGCAGTATTTGACATTTTCATTAACTATACCAGTCATCATCTCCGTTTGAGCACTAAAGCCGGAATTTCAGATACAATTGAGCTTTTCCGGGGAAAAATAGGAACTTTGGATATTGTAGGACTGAATGAATATGAAGCAGAAACCTCATTTCAACGAAGCCAAATTGAACCGGATAAGCTGTTTACAAATAAACAGTTGGGAGATTATGATGAACTGAATTTGGAGCTTATCGGGCAGCTTCCCCTTGTGGACAGGATTTCTGCTTATTGGAAAACAGGTGAAATTGAAAAGGCGTTGAAATTGGCGGATAAATCCATATCTGGCAGTGATATGAAAAGAACGAGTAATGTTATCAGTCTGTTAAAAACTTTCATGTCCAAAGAAAGTTTTAACAGACTGAAAAAACACACATCTCCATCGGAAGATATTTATATTCGACAAAAAACCATTAACGCCATGAGCTTGATGGAGCAGTCTATAGACTTTCGGTCTTTGACTGGTCTGCTTCAAGATCAGAATCAAAATGTGCGGGAAGCCGCTGCAAAACTATTAGATCGTGTAGTCAATGAGCAGGCGGTTGGGTATTTGGTCACACTTCTAAAAAATCAGAATTCGTATGTACGAAAAGCTGTGGTAAAGGCATTAGGCCGTATAGGCAGCGAGCAGGCGACCGAAGCTCTGGCCGATCTTCTCAAAGATCGGGAATTTTATGTACGGAAAGCTGCGGCAGAGGCATTAGGTCGTATAGGCGGTGAGCGGGCGACTGGGCATCTGATCGATCTTTTCAAGTATCAGGAATCGGATGTACGGAAAGCTGCGGCAGAGGCATTAGGTCGTATAGGCGGTGAACAGGCGACTGGGCATCTGGTCAATCTTCTCAAAGATCAGGAATCGGATGTGCGGAAAGCTGCGGCAGAGGCATTAGGTCGTATAGGCGGTGAACAGGCGGCTGAACATCTGATCGATCTTCTCAAAGATCGGGACTTTTATGTGCGGAAAGCTGCGGCAGAGGCATTAGGTCGTATAGGCGGTGAAC
>JAAENB010000444.1 GCA_024224995.1 bacterium
ACTTGGCATAGAGTCAAGACGAATAGAGAAGGATTTAAGAAGGATACTTGAATACCTGGAAGAAGAGAGAGATAAAAGATTATCCCCGGTTGATGAGGATAAAGAGTATGCTCTTACTAAAGAAGAAAAGGCTCTGGGAGTTGAGTTTTTGAAGAGCCCGGACCTGTTTGACCAGGTAGTAAAAGACATGGACACCATCGGCTATGTGGGGGAGATATTAAACAAACAATTGATGTACATCGCTGCAAGTTCAAGAAAGCTTGATGACCCAATTTCAGTACTTGTGGTTTCCGAGTCCGCGTCCGGAAAATCCATGCTTGTAGACACAGTGAAGAAACTGATCCCGGCTGAAGATGTAATTTCCGTGACCTCTCTTTCAGACCAGGCACTAAATTATGTAGGGGATCTGAGCCATAAATTTATGACTCTGGGAGAGGCACTGCATGGTGATATAGTAGACCTCCAGTTACGTGAGATGCTTTCCTCAAAAGAGCTGTCTCGAATGGTAACCATGAAAGACAGTAAGAGCGGAGTACGGGAAAGCAAAATAATAAGAACAAAGGCGATAGTATCCTGTGTAATGAGTACAACTGATTATAATATTAATCCGGAGAACGCGAGCCGCAGTTTTATAATAGATACGGACGAAAGCAGGGAGCAAACTCAAAGAATCCATGAAGCGCAACGGGCTAAATATACACTTGAAAGGTATAAAGAAATGACCAGTGTAATACCCGGAATAATAAAGAAGCACCATTCAGCACAGAGGCTGCTTAAAAAGATTGTGATAGTCAACCGTTTCGCTTATTACCTGCGTTTTCCCGATAAACTTATGAGAACCCGCCGGGACCATGACCGGTTTTTGGACCTTATAGCCGGTGTTTGTTTTATCCGGCAATATCAAAAGGAAACAAAAAACAACGAGGGAATACCGTATATAGAATGTGATCTTGATGATTATAAAATTGCTTATACCATAATGGTAAACGGGGTACTTTCCGCAACCATGCTTGATTTACCGAAGGGCGCAATCTCTCTATATGAAGATATCCGGGAAATGGTAAGGGAGATGGCAAAAGAAAGAAAAATAGAGACCCGAGAGGTAACCTTTATTCAAAAAGAGGTAAGGGCGCATACCGGTCTTGGAGGGGAGTTGATAAAGAAACATATAAGAACCCTGGTTGATTATGAGTATATCCAGGTGACAAACGGTAAAAATCGGGGAACCCGGCGCAGTTACCGGATCAGGTCTGACGAACCAATAGACAGGGTTGATTTTGACATGATCCCGGCACCTGTTGAAATGGGGGAAATGATAAAGAAAGAATTGCCCAACTAACTGCAAAAAAGTGGATACAGTGGGTAATACCGGGTATTACCCACTTTTAGGAGTTAAGAGCTGAACAGTTCAGGAGTTACAAAGTGGGTCCGGAGTCCCGGCGGAAAAGTGTTAAAAGATAACAAGGGGATAAAAATGACTGAAGAGAAAATAACCGGAGAACAGGAATTAATATTAAAGGTCTATATAAAAGTATTACGGGAAGAGGGAAAAACAACGGTAAAGTATGAAATGTCAATACGGCATTTATTCAGCTATATAAATAAAACCGGGAAAGATCTTTTGCAGCTACAAGTCAGTGAAGTTTCCGATTTCAGAGAATATTTATTTACAAGAAAGAAAACAAAAAGGTCAGGCACTTCACATTATACTGAATCAAGTGTTTCCGGTTTTTTATATCTCCTGAGTAGTTTTTATAAATATCTTCAAAGAGAAAATATGATAGCTCATAATCCATTTTCAGAGGCAAGGAAGCTTGATAAAAAATACGGAACATATTATATAACAGAACAGCAGGACCAGGTATTAAATGAATATTTAAGGGAATTAAAAATACAGGATAAGAATACGAACAAAATAAAGACAAGCGCCCGGGTATTTTTTACCTTTGTAAATGATACGGCCCTTGATTACTTACGGCTAAAGGTAAGTGAAGCTCAAGAGTTCCAGACCTATTTGACAACAATGACCAAAGAGGACGGCGCGATACATTATAACATCTCAACCGTTTCGGCCATGCTGTCGCTTTTAACCTCGTTTTATGAATATTTACGAAAGAAAAGAATAGTTCAAACAAATCCTTTTTTAGAGATTAAAAAAGTCACTAAAAATAGAATCCTGCCAAGAAACGTATTGAATGAAAAGAATATGGATAAATTTTTAAAACATTTAAGACACCGTTGGAAAGAGGGGGATTTAAATGAACGGAAAAAAATTTATAAAGTACACGTAATAAGCGAGCTTATGTATTCAACCGGTGCTCGTATTAACGAGATCGCCAAATTAAAAGTTGAAGATGTTGATTTACTCCGTGGAGTTGTGCGAATTGAGGATAGTAAGACCAGACAAATAAGGGAAGGAATATTAAACAGCTACGCTGAAAAAGTATTAAAGGTTTACATTGAAGAGATGAGAGAACATGTACTGCTTGATAAAAGTTCCAACATGGAATACCTGTTTGGAAGTAAAAGGCACATAAAGCAATGGGTCAATGAAATTTTACAGGATGAAAGTGAGAAGCTGGGACTTGGAGAGTTTACCTCCCATAATTTTAGACATGCCGTAGGCTACCACCTGTTGCGTAATGGATGCGATATGCGGCACATACAGGGAATCCTGGGACATAAACGCTTAAGCTCCACGCAGATTTATACAAAGGTAGATAGGGAAAGATTGAAAGGTGTACTTGATGAGTTTCATCCTCGGATATTAAGAGCTAAAAAAGATGAGAGGGAAGACAATGAAGAATTTTAACAGCCTGCTTCAATTATTTGAGAACTATTTAAAAGGGTTGAGATATTCAGAAATAACAATCCGCAAAAATAAATACGCGGTAAAACAGCTTATTGATTTTGTTGAAGAGAGGGGAAAGAAAAATGCCAGTGCGATAAAAGAAAACGATATTAAAAGTTTTGTTGAATACCTCCGCGACACCCCCATAGGGAACGGTAAACCCTGTAAAGTGAGTACAATAAACAGTAAGATTTTCGCTTTGAACCATTTTTTCAGGTTTTTGTACAGAAATGATTTTATAATTCTGAATCCCATGGAAACCGGTTCATATGAAATAAAAAAAATTGAGAGTAAAAAGGAAATATTTACGAGAGAAGAGATTGGCAGATTTCTTGATAAGGTAGATATAAACAGTGAGCAGGGAGTAAAATACCGGGCTATATTTGAGCTTATGTATTCCTCCGGGCTCCGCGTGGGCGAAGTAGTAAACCTCAATATTGAAGATATTGACCTTGCCGATAGAATTTTGATTGTCAAGGAAGGGAAAGGAAAAAAGGACAGAATAGTACCGTTTTCAGAAGTAGCGGTCATGTTCTTAAAGAAATATATTGAAGGGGAGCGCAAGAAAGTCCTGAAAAATGTAAGCCTGACAGATGAAAAAGCGCTGTTCTTTACATACCACCGTCGAATAAAGTACGATACAATAAAAAATAAATTTAATAAGATACTTCACTCACTGGAGATGAAGCGGGAAAACCTGACAACTCATAGTATACGGCATTCAACAGCAACCCATCTTCTGGAAGCAGGCGCCGACGTACGGCACATTCAGGAATTGCTTGGCCATGAAAAAATTGATACAACCGTACGATATACTCACGTAGTAATGGAAAATTTAAAACGGGCTTACCGGAGCAGTCATCCCAGGGAAAACCAGTTTTATGAGGAAATTGACGAGGAATATTTTGAAAGTATAGCCATGTTGAAGAATGATATTTTACGCAGGGTTGAGATAAATAAAAGATATAGAAAATAACCGCTTGAAGAAAATTGATATACGAAAGTAATTTTTACTGACAAGACTGTGGGCATATGATAATAACATGCCCACAGTTTTTTTTATATAACCCTTCCTGTTTTTTTAAGTGGCCAGCCTTGTACCGGAAGTGAGAGCGTTACCGGTTACAGCCTCCGAAACGGTTTGGGCGCTTGAATACACCTCATCCGTTAAAATGGCATAAGCGATATAATTTACTCCCGGAGATAAATTTTGAATTGTTTGAGGTGATGACGCGGCAATACCCAGGTCATGACGTGTTAATTCTTCACTCAATACACCGTTGTCGGCTTCTTCAACAAATATGGTGAGATGCATTCCATCAGGAATTTGATCAAAGGTACATTGAATTCGACCAGTTGTTGTCCCGGTAGCAACTTGAAAATTTTGAACTGTTCTTTCTTCCTCTATTGGTTTAAAAAGTTCCAGAGGTTCACCTTCATCGTAATTATGAAAATTTTGCTGAATGAACTGATTATACCCGGTTAACTGTTTTCCTTTAACGTCAAGGTTCCAGCTTTTTTGCATGGGACCTCCGTCATTTTTAAACTGCTGCCAGATACGTACAAGATTTTTAAAGTTGTTTCTTACTTTTGTTTGTTCTTCCGTATGGGGATCATGACGGGAAGTTCCTTTGCTCCTTACGTAGTTAATCCCTTTCCATTTTGAGTAAACCATTCCTTTCATTTCTTTTTTTATATCCGTAAACATTGGATGAAGATTAATAATCGGCATAATAAGCCCTCCTATATTATATATATTGTTATTCTATAAGGATTATATATTTAAATATATTAGAGCATCAAGAGGGCTTATTCAAGCAAAATATGCATTTTAGTGGAGTTTTTTTGTTGGTTTAAGCGTAATAATAGTGTTTTTTGGGCATGGGTATAGTGTAAACTGAAATCAGGTGAAATCCCGATCCCAGTCCTTCCAGACGGGGTAATACCCCTTCGACTTAATCACCTTAGCAATCTCCTCCGGAGACCTGTCATCCTCCACACTAAACTGCTTATCCGCGTCAGCAACCCCGGAATACCCGCCCGGCTCCGTTTTGGAACCCGCGCTCATGGTCGTTACCCCCAGGGGCATCACATTATCCCTGAAAAAAGCCGACTCCCTTGTGGAGAGCACAAGCCCGGCATCGGGTAGAATAATGCGCATAGCGCAGAGCAGGTGCGTTAAATCCCGGTCCGAAACCGCTTCAAGCGGAGCAAAACCGCCCGGGGCTTCACGGAGCCGGGGAAACGAAACCAGGGTCTGGGTTTGCCAATATTTTTTAGTCAAATAGATCGCGTGCAGGGCAGAGAAAAACCCGTCCACGCGCCAGTCCGAAAGACCAAGCAGAGAGCCAATGCCAATGCGGCGAAAACCTGCCATACCGCCGCGGTCGGGAGCGTCCAGTCGCCAGAAAAAGTCTTTTTTCCGGCCGCTGGGATGGAGCGAATCATAGATCTCCTGATTATAGGTTTCCTGGTAGAGCGTAAGCCCGTCAATGCCGCTATTAACCATGAGTTTATATTCTTCTGTTTTCATGGGATAGACTTCAATGGAAACAGACGAGAATTTCTTGTGAATACGTTTTCCAATATCGGCAAGTAAGTTAACGGGGACTGCTTTGGGATGCTCGCCCGTAAGCAGGAGAATATGGCGAAAGCCCATTTCATAAATGATATGGGCCTCCTTATCCACCTCATCAGGAGAAAGCGTGACCCGCTTGATATCGTTGTCCCGGTTGAAGCCGCAGTAGAGACAGGTATTGGAGCACTCGTTGGAAATATAGAGCGGCGTATAGAGCTGGATAGTGTTGCCAAAACGCATTCGGGTGATATCGGCCGAACGGCGTGCAAGCTCTTCCAGGCGGCTGTCGGCGGCAGGGGAGAGCAGGGCGAACAGGTCGTCCGCTTCAAGGTGCTCGGCAGCGAGCGCGCGGTTAAGATCGGATTCCGTTGCGGCGTATATTCTGTCACGGGCGTTTTCCCATGAGATGGAGTCGAACTGGTCTTTAAACATTGATCCCTCGTATAATTTTATCACAATACAGTATGCAATGGGATTATTATTTGGGGGTGATATTTGTCAAGAACTAAGAGGGTTCGAGGTTCGAGGTTTAAAGAGCGCCTGACCCTGCGAAGCAGGGAAAAAATAGGTCAGAAACTGATTAGAAAGAGGATTGGGAATAAAAAGAGACTGGTTGCCGGAACTCTGTCAACTGTCAACTGACCTTAGTTTTTTGAGAGCAGCTGACCCCGCAGAGCGGGCTATATAAGGTATATCAACCCGGAATGTAAATTATGCCTACCGGGAGTAATACCTCTGCAGAACGTTCGGAACTCG
>JAAENB010000445.1 GCA_024224995.1 bacterium
TATAAGATTATTTATTGAAAGTTCGGTCATGCTGTCAAGAACTTCATCAAAGGTAATGTCAGGCGGGGAACAGTCATCGTCACTTTCGTTTTCAGCCAGAAACTGTAAAAAAGCTTCCCGTGTGTTTTCCCTGACAACCCCGGTTTCAAAAGCATGTCTGATTATTGTTTTCTCCTATAGAAATATTGGGAAAAATTACAAATTACAAATTACAAATTACAAATAAATTCCAAATCTCAAATTCAAAATTCCAAATAAAATTCCAATCTCAAAATCCAAATAAATTCCAAATGATAATATTGGATATTGGAATTTATTTGTAATTTGTAATTTGTATTTTGTATTTTCATTGAAA
This sequence comes from bacterium, assembly GCA_024224995.1. The sequence continues at coordinate 356 of JAAENB010000445.1, forward strand.
ATGCGCCTGTTCTTTATCTGCTTGCATTCTTACATAGCATGTGCTAATTTTGGTAGTGCTACACAAGTAATGCTGAATGAGATTCAGTAAATTTGGAACCCTTTGAAATCAGCAACTCAGATTTTACTGAATGGGATTCAGCATTACTTGTGCAGCACTACCCTAATTTTAAATAAAATACAATATTTTTAACTTTGACTGATTTTGCCAGTCGGCTGGATGTGTTTTTCACACATTTTTAAGATTATTTTCTAATATATTGATATATAAGTATTTAATTACCAGTTGATCCAAGCTGTTTTTTTGATCTGCCTTTGCAATATA
>JAAENB010000446.1 GCA_024224995.1 bacterium
GCTCCGGCCATAGGTTACATTCCGAATGACGTTTTTCGGTATATCAAGACACGATCGACCCTGTGTAGCGGGAAAAATATAGATCAGAGACTAAATAGTACTGCGGGCTGCATCTGGCGTAGAAGCAAAAAGAGTTTCTTGAGAGTGCAGTGTGTTTCGTCAAGCTCTCTGCGCAAGGGATACGCAGGGTTTAGTCCGGAGGTCTTCCGCAGGACCGGAGCGAAGCGGAGCCCGGAGAAGCCCGGCCCGGAGGGTGCGCCCAACTCCCGCAATGGCATCCCTGGTTTTTAAACTGACCGTCCGGTTTGATAAAAAAATTATTTAAAAATTGACAAATAAATTTACAGAGATTTATTGGCAAAACAGCTTAGCCGAGTGAATGCTCACTCAGTGAGGCTGAAAAAACAAAAGGAGTAGTTTATGAAAAAGATCGTTTTATCGTTGTGTTTTGCAATAGGGGCGCTGCTTACTATTGGCTGTGATGATTATGAGTCTGTAGTGATACAGAACTATAACCTCAGTGGTTCGTCATATGCTGTGGCGGGACAGGAGTATACCGGGGGTGTTGAGGTAAAAGGGGGCTCAGGAGAATATGAGTTTTCAATAATTGAAGGTTCCCTTCCTGTTGGTTTAACCATAGAAGCCGCTACGGGAATAATTTCAGGCGTGACGCATGAGCTGAGTGACGACTGGTTTTCTTTCAAGGTAAAAGTAAAAGATTCTCATCCCGACGCGGAGAAACTTCCCGCCGATGAGTATACAACCTCTGCTGAAAGAGAGTTTAAGATTAAAGTAATTGAGTCTCCCTTTGGTCATGACGCGTATGAAGTGTTAGGGGATAATTCCTATGAAACAACGGGAAACGTGTTAAAAGTTGGGGACGAGCCGCAGCTCCATACCTTTCCTGTGCCCGATGATAAAGACGTATATATTCTTGATCTTACGGGTGTTGAAAAAGGAACAAGAATACAGGTAGAGACTCTTCCGGTAGAGGGCAGCGCGTCAGGGGCTATGAATATGTATATGCTCTCCTATACCAATCCCACGGGAAATCCCCTCTGTTATGGGCAGGCGTATCTTAATGATTCCAATGCCTCGATATTTTTCTATAAAGGCGATGCCGATAAATCGTACCTGAATTTAAGCGGTTCCATCTCGACCTATACTATTTCCGTTACGGTTTATGAAGCCGATAAATATGAAAATGACAATGACCCGCTTACTACTACCAATGTGTATACTCCGGCCGCGTACCCGGAATATTTACGCCAGGTCCATACATTAACGGAAAATGACGCTGATTATATTAAACTCGATTTTACCGCGAATAGTTCAAACAAGGAGTATAAAATACTAACCGAGCATGTGTGGGGCGGTACTTTTGACGGTACAAAATTATCGTTATATGACGCGTCGCTTAATCTCCTTGCTGAAAATAATGTTGATGATATTATTACCAAAAGTGGATACGCCAGGATCTATTGGATATTTGAACCTGCCGTTTATTACGTAAAGGTAACCGGTGATAATACTGAAAAGGGAGAATATGTGATCCGGATCGAAGAGTACGAACTCTGGTATGGTGCTGATGAGTATGAAGCGTTGAATGACAGTGATTTCTCAACAGGAAATGTTATTACGTTAAACGATGGGGGCTATACCAGCCAGAAACACACAACTCATGTTACCGGGGATACCGATTATATCAAGCTTGATTTTTCAACCGTTACTCCCGGTGCCGTAATCGCCATTGACGCCGGTGTCGACTGGCAAAAGCATATTCCATCCATACGGCTTGCCCTGTATGATTCGGCGAAAAACCTTATTACTGAGGAGACATACCAGGATTACCTGGAAAGCCAGAGCGCCAGGATTAACTATACACTGGCAAATCCCGGTATATACTACGCGAAAGTATTTACTACTTTTAATGATGTGGGCCAGTACCAGTTTGACGTGTTTGAAATTTGTGATGTGGCTGCCGACGCCTATGAATCCGATGATGATCCCGACGCTATTACCAACACCATTGTGGTTGACGGGGAAGGGCAGGAGCATACGTTCCATTCAAAAGATGATGTTGATTACATAAACCTGGACTTAAGCGGCTTTTTGGAGAGTGACTATATTCTGGTGAAGGTAACAGACGGCTTTGCCAGGAACGTCGTTGTTGAAGTGATCCGTCCCAATGGCCATGTGCTTGGAGGATACAATTCTTTTACCACACTTACTATTCAAACACCTGATGTTTTTAAAATAAGATTACGTCAAAGGGTAGGCGGCGATTTAGGAACCTATACAGTGGTTGCCGAACAATATTTCGTTCAATAAATAAAAAATAATTTATTATCACCATCAAAGCCGCCGGGATATTTCCGGCGGCTTTTTGGGGTAACCCCGGTTTTGTCCCTGGTTGGTAATTTCTTGACAAAAAAATCCTCTTACAAGGATACTGTATAAAAAGGATATATGGAGAGAGTTTTGAAAACAAAACTGAAAGAAGCAGTATTTATAATACTATCTATTCTACTTTTACTGGTACAAACAGATGCAACCTCATTTCCAACTGTTGAAAAAGAAAATTATAAGTTTGATGTTGAAATACGCCCGGGAATATTTCTTGATACGGCCGTTCAGGCATTTGTGAATCCGGAAAGTCCCAATGGGAAGAACATTATCTGTTTGCATGGTTTTACTCATACCGGAAGTACCTATCACAAGTGGTTTAAAAGTCTTATACTTGATAACAATTCCAACCAGGATATCTCACGGGTCTTTATTGTGAATCTGCCCGGCAGAGGCAAAACCGGGGTACCCGCCAATAGGGACCTGCTTTTTGGAGATATCGATTTAGATGACTACGCTCTATTTTTTGAAAAAACCCTGGATTATTTTAAGACGCGGCAAATAAGCTGTGATGTTCTTGTTGCCCATAGCATGGGGTCCATGATAGTTCAATTATTACAAAACAGATTTATAACGCAGCAAACAAACCTTTCAATTGAATATGACAATAACCATGTATTATTTTTAGCGCCGGTCCTTCCCCGGGAACTGCCCTGGGACTTTGCCGACAGCGGCACTCCTCACGCGCTAATAGCTCCATTTATAGAAACCAGCGATCAACTTGGCGCGTATATTAATATACCGCCGACTAATTGGAGGGATTTATTTTTCACCGATTCTCAGGGCAGCCTTGCTCCGGGAACTCCAACTGAAGAGGAAATAACAAGCTATGGTTATAGCAGCATTGAAAGCCTCAGCGCCTCAATGCAATTGCTGGGAAACCCGGATGAAAGCGTTCCGCGGCCTTCAATTTCCGCGGACATCTTTAATAATACCGGGAGCACTCTCCGGATCGTGTCGTTTTGTGAAGACAGCATACTATTCAATTACCCGGGAGACCACCAGGCATTATACAGCCATTTGACCGGAGACATTACTATGGCTAATCTTTATACTGTTTCCGGAGAGAAATCGGTTCATGATAATTATTTACTTGGTTCAACTCAGCTGGATGATATTTTGCTGAGCATTGCTGCTGAATAGGTTTTTGAAGCAACAGTACTTCTGTTGCCCGTCGCGCAGTAGACAGGTACCCTTGAGGGGGCAAGCACTCTTGCGGTCATCCCGATTTTTAGACTGACCATCCGGTTTGGTAAAAAAAATATAAAAAAATTGACAAATAAATTTACAGGAATTTATTTGTTAAAACAGCCAAAACGAGTGAACACTCACTCGTTTTGGACTCATTATATAAAAGGAGTAGTTATATGAGAAAGATCGTTTTATCAATGTGTTTTGCAATAGGAGCGCTGCTTACTATTGGGTGTGATGATTATGAGTCTGTAGTGATACAGAACTTTAACCTCAGTGGTTCGTCATATGCTGTGGCTGGACAGGAGTATACCGGGGGTGTTGAGGTGAAAGGGGGCTCAGGAGAATATGAGTTTTCAATCATGGAAGGTTCCCTCCCTGCCGGTTTAGCCATAGATGGCGCTACGGGAATAATTTCTGGCGTGACGCATGAGCTGAGTGACGACTGGTTTTCTTTCAAGGTAAAAGTTAAAGATTCTCATCCCGACGCGGAGAAACTTCCCGCAGATGAGTATACAACTTCGGCTGAAAGAGAGTTTAAGATTAAAGTAATGGAGTCTCCCTTTGGTCATGACGCGTATGAAGTCTTAGGGGATAATTCCTATGAAACAACGGGAAACGTGTTAAAAGTTGGGGACGAGCCGCAGCTCCATACCTTTCCTGTGCCCGATGATAAAGACGTATATGTTCTTGATCTTACGGGTGTTGAAAAAGGAACAAGAATACTGGTAGAGACTCTTCCGGTAGAGGGCTGCGCGTCGGGGGCTATGAATATGTATATGCTCTCCTATACCAATCCCACGGGAGATCCCCTCTGTTATGGTCAGGCTCTTCTTAATGATTCCAATGCCTCGATATTTTTCTATAAAGGCGAGGTCGATAAATCGTACCTCAACTTAAGCGGTTCCATATCGGCCTATACTATTTCCGTCAGGGTTTATGAAGCCGATAAATATGAAAATGACAATGATCCGCTTACTACTACCAATGTTTATACTCCGGCCGCGTACCCGGAATCGTTACGTCAATTCCATACATTAACGGAAAATGACGCTGATTATATTAAACTCGATTTTACTGGAAATTCATCAAGTAAAGAGTATAAAATAATGACCGAGTATATGTGGAATGCCGTCTATGACGGTACAAAATTATCGTTATATGACGCGTCGCTTAATCTTCTTGCTGAAAATGATATTGATGGCACTATTGCCACGAGTCAATTCGCCAGGATCTATTGGATATTTGAACCTGCTGTTTATTACCTCAAGGTTACGGGTGATAACGGTGTAAAGGGGGAGTATGTGATCCGGATCGAAGAGGACGAGCTCTGGTATCCTGCTGATGAATATGAAGCGTTAAACGATAATGATTTTTCAACAGGAAATGTTCTTACGCTATCCGATAAGGGCTATGTGAGCCAGAAACACACAACTCATGTTACCGGGGATACCGATTATATCAAGCTTGATTTTTCAACCGTTACTCCCGGTGCCACTATCGCCATTGACGCCGGTAGAGACTGGCAAAAGCATATTCCATCCATACGGCTGGCCCTCTATGATTCGGCGAAAAACCTTATTGCTGAGGAGACATACCAGGATTACCTGGAAAGCAAAAGCGCCAGGATTAACTATACTCTGGATAATCCCGGTATTTACTACGCGAAAGTATTTACTACGTTTAATGATGTTGGCCACTACCAGCTCGACGTGTTTGAGATTTATGATGTGGCTGCCGACGCCTATGAATCCGATGATGACCCCGACAATATTACCAACACCATTGTGGTTGATGGAGAAGGGCAGGAACATACGTTCCATTCAAAGGATGATGTTGATTACATTAACCTGGACTTAAGCGGTTTTTCGGAGAATGACTGTATCCAGGTGAAGGTAACAGACGGCTTTGCCAGGAACGTCATTGTTGAAGTGATCCGTCCCGGTGGGCATGTGCTTGGTGGATACAATCCTTTTCTCTTGCTTCTTGTTCAGACTCCTGATGTCTTTACAATAAGATTACGGCAAAAGGTTGGCGGTGATTTAGGAACCTATACGGTAGTTGCCGAACAATATATCATTCCGTAAATAATTCTGTAAAAAAATTATTTATTTTTACGATCAAAGCCGCCGGGATATTTCCGGCGGCTTTTTTTGTTAATCCCGGTTATTAATAAATTACCCTTATTTTTCAACAGGATTCCCGGCTCGCATCCACTCTACAATGCCATAGCGTACATTGTATATTTTTTTAAACCCCGCGTCGATTAAGATTTTTGAAGCTACTGTGCTTCTGTTGCCCGTAGCGCAGTAGATAACAATATCACGCTCTTTATACTTATTCAAGGACTCAATTTGCTGCTGTAAAACCCGGACGGGAATTAACCTCGCGTTTTTTATGTGATACCGGTTGAATTCCATGGGAGTGCGAACATCCAGGATCAACGGATTTACATTTTTGATAATTTCAACTGCTTCTTTCGATTTTACGGCTTTGTAATAGGGCTGATTATATTCAATAACTTCAATTGAACCTTTATTGCTGCCTGCTGTTATGGCAAAGGTTCCTGCTTTTTTCATTTTAATATATTCTTTTTCTCCTTTTTTAACGGGATATTTTTTTTCTTTCTTTAAGCCGGGCACAGTAACAGTATACTCAGAAGTGCCTTTTAATTGGGGAACAATATAATCCCCACGGAATACTTTGAGAGAAATAGCTTCTCCGTCTTTTATTGAAAGATACCGCAGTCCATTTATAATTTCTCCGTCTGTATGGTTCTTCTCCTGTACCGGCGCTGAATTTCCGCAGGATGAAAAGAAGACTATTGATGCTAATATTGCTGCTTTGTTTAATATTTTTATCATGGCAGATATCCTTTCAGGTATAATTGTGATATAATTTTAGTATATAATAGTTTGTTCAAAAAGTAAAGCATTTGTTACTTATCCCATTTCCCGGGTACCCATTCCTTGATTTCTTTATCCAGCTTCGCTTCTTTGAAAATGCCAATGTATTTTTCAGGTATTATGGTCTGGATGCTTTTTGAACGCCCATAGAAATCTTGAACTTTATTTAAAGTTGTATAAGGGCTGTAACACTCATACATTAAAAAACTTGATGCTTTTGAAGTTATAAATTTAACGGAAAACAGGTTGTTGCTTTGATCCAGTCTCTGCCATAAATGCGGAAAATATTTTGGTGCTATGGCGCACAGGGCAACTGTTTTGATGCCACTCTCATTTAAGACAGTCAGGTTATTAAAAGCGTCTTTATGGCTGCCTTGCGCCAGGTTTTTTGCCGAGGGAATTCCTTTCGCAAGCACATAGTCTTGAGCCGATAATGCGTGCGCACCTCCCATACGTAAGACCAATTTACTTTTTGTTTTCTTAACAACATCTATTGTGTTTGAAAGATGCTTCTCCCAATTTTTGTATAGAGGTCTATCCGGGGCTTCTCCCCTGGATTTCGTATCCACTAATTCATCCTTGATATCTCCAAGACTGAAAATAGCTCCATTACCCAGTAGAAGCTCTGCAAGAAGTCCGCCGGCGAGAGCGTAGAACTGTATATGTTTCTTCCCAAGAAGTTTGCCATTTGAGCTTTTTGGCGAATGAATTTTTATGATCTTCGTTCTGGTTTTTTCCATAGCTTCCCAGCGTTCTCTAAAATGCTGCGACCATAACAGGGTCAGAGAATGTATCGCGTTGCTCGTTTTTAATCCTCCCTTTGTTCGTTGTTTGATAAGTTCCATCATAACTTTATTTGCCTCAGAGCTGGCATTCTCCTTTCCGCCCGCTTGAGCTTCGTAAGCGTAAACTACATTGTGGCTCTGGCTCAAATTGTACTGAATGAGCATCATCGGTACATTAAATGCGAATTCGCTCTCATGGCCTTCGGCTGATAAGTGCCCATTTGCTGCTTCCAGCAGTGGATACATCTCCCTGGGTAAATATGTTTGTATAGGGTTTTTTTTAATAATCCCGTTATGTAAAATCCGGATCACTCTTAAAAGCTTATAACGAAAATCATTTTCTATCTCCGTATCCACCATATCCTCCTTCGAATCCGACTCTTCCGACTCTTTCGATTCATACCTGGATTGAGTTAGCCAGGGGATTGTGAAAAGTCCCTGGGGATTCCGGGTTAGGGGCACACGTTTATCGAAATTGAATTCTGTCTTTCCGTTGGGTTTACTAAAGAACAGCACGGGGACCTGAATGGTATTCCCTGGTTCTATTTTCATATTGCCCAGAGTCACGCGCGCGAAATGGACCAGCTCGGCAAGGAGTTGTATTTCCGCCTCCTTGCCCCAGGCTTTGCTCGCTTCTATTAATATTTTAATAATTTTTCCGGGTGAGTCATTGAAATTAATATGTGTTTGTTTGCTTATGTCAAAACCAGTCTGGTCCATTACATAATAGGCGAAACAGTTCCTGGTCTTGTTCCCCAGGCAGGGGAGATTAATATGCGAGAGAATTTGGATCTTCTCGTATGGCTTGCCGCCAATATAACCAAGATTATGGTAAACATTTCCCAGTGTTTCAACCTGCTTGTTCAGTTTCGCGTTTTCTGCTTTAACCCAGAAGAGTGTAGCGTTAAATTGATTTTTGCTAAAACGATTCGACATGATGGCTGAATCGGTAGAGATCGTAACTCTATATGTATGCATTTTCCTGTCAAGTTGCATTTGATCTGATATATCTCGGTGAAAGGTTACTGATGTAATCTTCTGGCTTGTCATGCCAATTCTCCCGTTCGTAATTTTATGATCACAACCTTCATCGAGTTCTTTTGAGCTGAAATCACATGGCGCTGCAATGAGTGTATTCGCTGTAAATCCATAAATTGCCGCCAGTGTCAAAATGACTCCGGTAAGTCTTTTCAGTACCTGCTTTTTATGCCTCATCGTTTTGCCTCCTGTAGTTTACTTTAAATAAGCTATTATTTTTCATTGCACGGTATAGGCAGGGAGCGCTATTTTAATTATTACTTATCCCACATTCCGGGTACCCATTTCCTGGCTTCTTTTTCCAGCTTCACCTGTTTGAAAATGCTGCTGTGTTTCTGGGGAATGAGCGCCTGGATGGATTTTGAAAACCCATAGAATTGCATTTTTTTCTCAAACACTGCATATGGGCTAAACTGTTCAGACATTATGAGCCCTGATTCTTCGTTGATCAAAAATTTGACGGATAGGAGCGTCTTAGATAAAAACAGATAATATTTTGGTTCCATGGCGCACAGGGCAACTGTTTTGATGCCATTTTTATTTAAGAGAGACAGGTTATTAAAGGCGTTTTCATGGCTGCCTTGGGCCATTTTTTTCACAACTTTCGAAATGGGGTCATTTCCTGCTAATATATCATTTTGAGACGATAATGCGTGCGCAACTCCCATACGTAAGACCAATTTACTTTTTGTTTCATTTGCAATAGCTATTGCCTCTGCCAGATGCTTCTCCCAATTTTTGTATAGAGGGATCTGGGGGAGCTTTCCAGTGGATTTGGGCCGTGAATATTTGGACTCGATATCTCCAAGGCGTAAAATGACACCACTATCCAGTAGAAGCTTTGCAAGAAGTCCGCCGGCGTGAGCGTAGAATTTCTTCTGGATCATCTCAAAAGCATTTATATTCATGACATAAATGTAAGACTGTTGTGAATATAGTAGTTCTCCTCTCTCTTTTCTGGACGCGGCCATAGCTGCCCAGCGTTCTCTAAAGTGCTGCGACCATAACCGGGCCAGGGAATGTATTGCCTCGCTCGTTTTTATTCCTTCCTTTGTACGTTGTTTGTGAAAATTCATCATAACAGTATTCAACTCAGTACTGGTATTTTCCTTTTCGCTGGGTCGAGCTTCGTAAGCATAAACTATATTGTGATTCTGCTTCAAGTTGTACTGAATGAGCATCATCGGTACATTAAACGCGAATTCGCTGCCATGGCCTTCGGCTGATAAGTGCCCATCCGTTGCTTCCAGCAGTAGAGGCAGCTTCCCGGGTAAATACTTATCAATAGGGTCTTCTTTCATAATATCATTATGTAGAGCCTGGATCACTTTTAACAGCTTATAACGAAAATCCTTTTCTAGCTCCTTAATCCCTAAACCGTCCTTCTTATCTGCGTCTTTCATAGTTAACCAGGGAATTGTGAAAAGTCCCCGTGGATTCCGGGAAAGCGCCATGGCTTCATCGAACTTGAATTTTGTCTTCGCGTTGGGTACATTAAAGAGCAGCGTAGAGACTTGAACAATGCTGCCTGGTTCTACTTTCATATTGGTCAGAGTCACGCGCGCGAAGTGGACCAGTTCGGCCAGGAGTTGTATTTTGGCCTCTTTCCCCCATTCTTTAACCGCGTCTATTAATTTTTTTGTAATTATTTCCGGGGGGGCATAGAAATCAATGGGCGTTTGTTCTTCTATGTCAAAACCTGCATCCATTAAATAATAGGCAAGACATTGCTTGTTCTTGTTCCCCAAACAGGGGAGAGTAATATGCGAGAGAATAGGGATCTTGTTGTCTTCTTTGCTGCCGTGTACATAACCAAGCTCGTTGTAAACTTTTCCTAGTGTTTCGATCTGTTCATTCTGTTCCTTGTTCTCTGCTTTAACCCAGAAAAGTGCAGCATTATATCTATTTTTGTCATTATTAGCATTCGATTTGTAGGTAACATCTGTATCGATACTTACTTTATATTTGTACATGTTAGTACCAAATTTTACTTGATTTGATATGTCCCGGTTAAATTTTATCGATGTAATTTTCTGAGTTATTCCGTCAATTTTTCCGTCCGTAATTTCATGGTCACAACCCGGCTCAAGTTTTTTTGAGCTGAAATCACATTTGCCGGCTATGAGCGGCCCCGCACTGAATCCATAAATTGCCGCCAGTGTCAAAATGACTCCGGTAAGTCTTTTCAGTAACTGTTTTTTTAGTCTCATTGCTATACCTTCCATTGTTTATTTTATATAGTCTATACTAAAAAATCCTCCCGGACAATATAATATTATCCGCATTCCATCGGCCTGTGTGCCTGTGAAATTGATTATACTCCCTGCTCCTGTTTGTCAAGTTCTTTTAGATTTTTCATTTCAGACCATGCTCTGTCGAGGGCCAGTGCAAAAGTTCGATTCATATATAAATGTTTAAAGTTTTTTACTTGAAAAAAATCAGGTTTGATCATAAATATCATCATATAAAATGTCCCAATAAATTTAAATAAATCAGGAGCAAAAACCGGCTTAAAGGTCGGCAACAGGTAAGCAATCATGGAAAACGTTGAGAAATATTTCTGGTTTAAAGATGGAACCTTAATTGAAAAACTGCCTGATGGCTATCCATTGTACGAGGAAGATGAATACAAAGAAGAACATCAATTAATCTCAAAATATATGTGCGAAGATGAAAAAAAACGCGAAGGATTTATTAAGAAAACCGAAAAATCTAAAGAAAGTAAAAAGAGTTATCTATTTGCTATTAATATACACTATTGCTGGCTGCATGACTATTCGTTAACAGATGAAAATGATTTTACCTATGAATATAGTAACTATTTTTGGAGTTTGCTTAAAAATGAAATAGATTTATGTTTAGAAGATTGTATTTCGTTATTGAGTATTTATCCCGCGAGATACGAAAAAGGAGGGGGATGGGCTACCAGTTATATTTCCTTTCGCAATATGATCTATGAAAAGATCTATTTATTCGTCCTGGATAATAATCGTAGTTCTTCCTTATCAAATTTTTTAATAAAAATGAAGAAAATGGAGAAATTTAAATATCCACTGATAGATGAGATTCTATCTTATGATAAAGCAACCTTTACTGACGGCCCATATGTTTTCTCGAACTCGAAGATAGTGAAATATTCCTGGCTCAAAGAAGAAGATTTTTTAAAAAACTTATCAAGAGATTATCCTTTGCATAAAGGGGATCTATTTAAAGATGAGCTTGAATTAGTTTCTCGATATATTCGTTCCTGGGATGACAAAGATAATCGAAAAAAAATCGAAAAGGAGATGAAAAAAACAGATCAGAGCAAAAAGAGGTATCTTTATGCTGCCAACATTTACTATAACCGGGTAATTGATTTCGGCGGAACAATACTTGGTTCTGATCTTGAACAACTGCTGTCCAATCTCTTAAAATGTAAAATGTCTCTGGAGGAGAAGGATTTTACCTGGTTATTGGATTACCATCCGGTTGGGTATCATAGAGGAGGGGTGTCTGTAGCATACAAGAAGATTCGAAAATTGATTTACAAGAAACTGTATGCTCATGTACAAGAAACCAGCCTAACGAACACCCTGGTTTCCTTTTTAGAAAAAATGAAAGAATTAGAAGGTATCTGGGTTGGACCTCAGATTGAAGAAATTCTTAACGTTGATAAGATATTTCTTGATGATGATGGTTGGTCCCATGTTATTACGGATCATTTCAAAGTAAATGAGGATAACATTGATCTCTGGAAAAATTATCTTGAACTTTGTAAAAAAGCCTCCTCATCAATACCTGCAAAAAAGCATTTGAATACTGCTTTTACATTTGTCAAAGAGATAGGGGAAGATGAGTTTGGAGTGAGAATTCTTGAGTGGTTCAGGCCATTCTCCGAAAATAATTTGAAGGCGTCGGCGGTTAGAAATCGTGTAAAAATAGAATCATTATCTATTTCCTATTATGCTTATCTTGTGAGAAGGAGGCCATCCGGTAAAAACCAAAACATACAGAAAGCTTTCTTATGGCATGCCCGGTTTATCGCCAATGGCAGACCCGACATTATATCAAAAATCAGGGATCTCAGCATGATCTTTTTTGAGAACGATATGGCGGCGGTTGGTCTTGCTGGACTGGATACTCTAATGAACCTGGAAGGTGACCAGGGTATTCCGGAGGTACTGTATTTAAGAGATTCTGTCAAAGCTCAAAATGTAAAGAAGAAGATTCAAGAAAGAGTAAAAGAGCTGGAGAAAATCAAAAACAAATCTATGGAAGAGATCGAAGATTCATTTTTCCCCGTCTCTTCGGGGATAATATAGTTTTTTACCTATGGCCCCAACAATAAACCATTTATCTTACTCGTCCTCTTCTGTTTCCGGTATCTTTATCGTGGGCAGTTCCATGCCTTCCGCTTTTGCCGCCTGGTAGTGAGACCAGTTCTCGATTTCTTTTTCTCCGTAGATTATCATCCTCACTGCCGTATCTTTAATGTCCATATCTCCCACATACATTCTCTCATGCGTTGGTATATTTTCATAGCTTATTTTTAATTCTTCTTTTAATTTTGGCCCCGGCTTTTTTATATACTCTTCGTAAATAGCACTGCAAACTTCTATTAGTGACGGCTCTCCGTTCAACACCCTTATTGCATTCTTTATTTCCGATAGTTTATCTTCAATTCCTATTACGTATTGAGCCTCTAAAACGGTAAAGCTTCCCAGGCCGTTTATTTTTACTGTTGAGTTTTCCGGTACTTCGCTCTGTATGGTTCCTTTTGCTATCATCTTTTCAAGTTGTTTGATATCAATGTTAATTGGTTTTGGCAGCCTGTTGATGGTTATTGTGCTGTCCGGGTACGCGTCCAATCTTACTAAAACGAATTTTCCCTTTGCTGTTTGATAAAACAGGTTGGTTCCTTCTCCTTTGATTTTTTCGGCAAACGGACTATTCGCAAATTTTCCATCCTCTTTGTAGATTGTTCCGCCTCCATTTTCTCCTATGGTTATTCCATTGACCTGTTTCTTACTGTATTTATAAATGTTTTCCATTTTCGGGTTCAGGTTCTTTATTATCGACAATACGTATTCTATAAAACTATCTCCGGTATAATCCCAATTCCCGTTTTGCAGTTTCCAGGCTCCCAGCCCGTGAATTGATATTGCTTCGCCGTCGGGGATTGTGGTGATGACCCATCCCCGGTGTACGTCTTTTTTGAAGTGATCGAAATCTTCGAAGTTCCAGCAATTTACTCTGCCGTCTTCGTAGACTTCGAAATCTACAAAGTAGTAGCTGGAATTGTGGATAATTCCGGGAATTGAGACTCCTTCGATTATTTGTTTCCGGTAGATTTTTGGCAGGGAAGGTTGGGTCTTTTTAAAAGGGTTTAGCTTCATTTTTTCTCTCTCGGAGGTGTTGGTTTTTGTCATGAGAGCATGAATGGGGGAGGGTGTAAATTAGTTTTTTTATGTAAATTATTAATGCAAGAATACATCTTTGTAGTAGATACTCTTTTCGCTCTGGAAATAATTTCTGTTAATTGATACCCCGGTCAATCTTTCCTTCAATCCGGCCCATAAAAGTAAAATTTATAATGTTGTATTGAGCTATATTGTTATTGCCGTTTATTCTTAATTGCTGTTGTTCATTCCCAGTTACTGTTGTTCATTCCCAGTTACTGTTGTTCATTGCTCTACACCTAGCGTTCATTCCCATACTATTGACATAGACACTATTACTCGATACCTTGAAAATATGAATGAGAGAAGATCTCATCTACTCAATAAAATATGAGTAAAACTGATTTAATTTTTCTAACTGAACGGAGGATTCTATGAAATTATTTTTAGGTCGAAATATTCTAACTTTTACGTTAGTAGTAATAATGGCTTTTGCCGGTTGTGAGGCTGGTCTTGATACAGGTAATAATTCGGGGGAGGATTCGGGAGAAAGTGGATTCAGTTTTTCGGACCTGTATTCTCGAATGAATGCTTTGGAAGACGAGACGAAAAGATTGAAGAAGGTTAATGAAGAACAGGCTGAAATAATAACACGGATGAACAATAAACAAACGAATACTTCAAGCGGTTTAGCAGAGAGAATTGAAACAGTGGAAAACCGTGTTGGTGAGTTTTCATCGAGCAGTTTGGATTCCAGGATTGGTACTTTAGAAGGAAGAGTTGGTGAGTTTTCTTCCGAAGGGCTTGATTCCAGGATTACCAATATAGAAGGGTATGTGGGATATATAGAACAAACTTATGACAAAAGCCTGACTGTGAAGCTTCAAGATATAGAAGATAATATTGATTCTTATTCAATGGCCGATTTCAATAAAAGTATCGATGCTCTTAATTCTTATGTTGGTAATGTTGCAGCGAATCCAGGTAATGGAAATACCATTTCAGCGAGAATTCAAAGTATGGAAGATTATGTCGGTGACGGTAATAGTGATCCAGCTACTGCAATAACATCAAGAGTAAAAAGTTTAGAGGATTCTGTTGGTGATGGAGAGGGGGGATTAATTCAAACAGTTAACATTCATGGAATTTCAATCAGTAACCTGCAAGGCGCTGTTGAGGGGCATACAACTGCAATCGATAATTTAGACGGAGATGTATCCAATCTTAATACTACTTTTGATGGTGTATCCAGGTTAACCGATCCTTATACCGGACAACCTACTATTCGATTTAGTGGGGTGAATGTTCAAATTGTTAACGGTTTGGGGTATACCAATGGTGGTGAAAACGATTTTGTTCCAGATGGTACTAAGGTAAACGGTTTGGGAAATTTGATTGTTGGATACAATGAGGTAAGAGTGGACATGGACGGAAATCCAACTAATACTGATGACAGATCAGGCTCCCATAATATTATCGTTGGTACATGGAATAATTATTCTTCTTATGGCGGCCTGGTAGCAGGTTACCGGAATAATATATATGGCATTTATTCCAGTGTGAGCGCGGGATACACGAATACCACCGAAGGTACTGGTGCCAGTGTGAGCGGAGGCTGTTTTAATAAAGCCATTGAAAGTCGATCTAGTGTGACCGGGGGACGTGAGAACACTGCCAGCGCTTCATATTCCACTGTGGGCGGGGGACGCTACCGGAATATTACTACCAAATATGGTTATTAAATTATAAAAGCACAAAACCTGCCGGAACAACAATACAAAACTCCGGCAGGCTCTCAATTAACTGCAACCGGATTTAACTGGTATCTTCTCTCCGCTAAGGATCGGTGTTTCCGGTGAAACTTTTTACAACAACAAAGGCCTGCTCGATTTCATGTTCCAGTACAAATATACCTATAACAGTAAAGGGTATATTGGCAAAGACGTTCAATTTAATGCTAAGGGTATTGTTACCGTTGAACATTCATATGTTTATGACAGCAATGGACTTATCATTGAAATGGTTTCTTACTATCCTGAAGTATAGTGAGACTTTGAAGACCCGGTATGTTAATAATGATGGGAATTGGATACGGATGATTGAGATTGGGGGCGGAGTTGTATAGAATTATAAGGTATTATAAGTGACTCTTTCCGAAATGTTGGGATTTTTTGAGGGTGTCATTTTTTTTGTTAATCATAAATAGACCGAACATGTCTAAAATTGTATGGGTATGAGATGCGGGCGCTCAGGACGCTGTTGCAGAAGATCAGGTAATCGGTGATCGGAGAAGAAAGGAGGCAGGGCAGGGGGGAAAGGCTCTTTGTAGAGGGTTTTTCCAGCTTGCCTTGTGCCTGTTTTATTACAACGAATGATAACTTTTTTACATTGGCAATTCTCAAAGATGTTTTTTACCATACTCCTGTGATTGTTGCAAATTTTATATAGTCAACTTCTGTCCGCACAGAGGGAACATCTCGGTTGAAATTTCTGATAGTGGAAGTCATACTCATGGAATTTCCGGTGGAGATTCTGAGACTCGTCCCGAGAACATGTCAGTAGTCTGGATCATGAGAATTAAATATATTGTTTTACCGGGTTTCGGTGCGTGAAGGATGTTTCGTGAGCTGCTACAAAAATGGACACTTCCCAACACCTCTGGGAAGTGTCCGCAGATTCAAACTCACTTCTCTTTATCCTGATTTTTTGACTCATCAGATCGCTCATCTTCATCTCTCGACTGCCAATAAGCATCATTGTTATCATTCAACTGATTGGCATGATTATCCAGATCATCCTTTGTGGGTTCGTACCCATCTTTAAAGCCCATAAGAAACCTCCTTAATAAAAATTTATGTATTCCGGCATGAAATTGATTCCATTACCAGCTAAAATATTTACCGGATCATGGATCACCGGGGTATTCAATAATCAATGCATAAACGAAAACCGCATTTACAATGTTGGTGCTTCCCCATATATTCTCTCGAAAATTTATTATTGGAGTATAGTGCAGGCATATCTCCATATAAGGATATCGGGATATCATTTTCTTCTGCTTCCTTAAGAGTTTTGACGAGGTCCGGAATAAATTGATTAGTCGGGAGGTATTTTACCGGTGGAGAGTAGCTATCGTCCATAGAGCTGTAAAACCACTCCATAAACATTGAATTTATTAAAAATAACAATCCCGATGAATTTTTATACCATGTGAGATTATCTTTAAATTTGCAAACAACAGAAGCATCTTTATCTTCCGGCAAATGTTTTTTTATATCGATTGGAGTTCCATTTTGAAAATATTCCAGTGCTGGAGTTATGAAATCTATTTGGTTTTCATTGATATCGCATGATTCAAAAATATCTTCTAATCTGGGGTAGAATACATCTGCCTCACTGACTTTGAGCAGTCTCACATCAAGATCTATTTGTTTGGATAGCCAGGCTGCAAACGCGTTCGCGTCATACCAGGAAGCACAAACCGGTAAGTTTTTATTATCAGTATTCATATTTTCGAATGATTCACCCGGAGCAGATTTACGTCTTTGTCTATAATCCGAATCATTAAAAAATTCCATGTACTGTTCTATTGTAATAAAATTAGTAATGAAAAGACTATTTCTGTTCTCCCTTTTTACTTCATAGAAGGGAATGAATGATCGGTAAATTTTTTCTTTACTGAACGCTCTGGATTTTTCATCTGAATATAGCCCTTTTTGAGCCAGGTAATCCCTGAGTATTGGAAAAAGACCGGGATAATGAGGATGACCGAGTCCACCGTTGTTATAGTAATTAAGTTCAGCTTCATGGCTGTATTTATCAATCCAGTATTCATCCTGGAAATATAGGAATTCTTCAAAGTGGCGTTCTCTCAGTTGAGTTTTTGTACAGTCCTCATATTTACAATAATCAGGATAAGTTCTGTCATAGGAATTTTGTCTCTCATTTTTAATAACAAAATCGAATGTATTATCATCTGCTTTAAAAAAGATAATATTTTCATTGAATTGGAGAATTGTTAGCCATCCGGTTTTAAGAGTTTCAATATACCGTTTAAATACTTTATACAGCTCCTGTTCGTATTCTAATTGATTTTGTTGGTCAGTTCGAGACATAGGTGAATCTGCTGTAAAATATGATTGTGGGATATACCCATCCCCATTTTCCGGCAAAATTAATGAATCTCCTAAAAAGTTTGCACAGCTTTCCAGGTTTATTTGATACATGTAGAATAATGCTCTGACTTTATGATGTTTTTGTAAAAATTCATAATCATAATTCATTATTTCTGCATATCTTTTGTACCAGTCCGGATTGTCATATGCGTCTATAAGCTCATCTATTATATCTTCAAATTCGATTCCATAAGAAGTGAATACTTTTTCGGGTAAAGGGGGTGGGGACAAAAATAGTCTTTCGCTAAGTTTTTCTCTTGAAGATAGACAGTGGGTTAACATTGGAAAGTTATTTTTGGTAACCAAATTTTTGTAATGAGATAATTCATTATCTTTTAAAAAATCAAGTATACTTTTAAAGCCTTCTTTCTTGTAAAAATTGAAGACAGGGAATCCCAGCTTTTTTGTGATTTCATTCAATAGGGTAGTATGCTTGATCTTGTGTGATGGATTAAGAACTGCATCTTTAGAAGATTTTTTGACCTGTTCAAGATCAAAGCCATAGAATGGAACAATGTGAGAATCTTTTAAGGGTAAATAACAAATTGGTTTGCACATAATTAACCTCTGTAGTATAAATAATTATTTTCCCATCAAAAAAATTGAAGATATCCTCGGAAATTAATTTATACAAATGGTCAATATGTATAAGGTAAGAGTAAATATTGAACTTTTTGTTATAGCATTCAGGATACTTTATTGCTATAAACAGGAAAGTGTGATCCTGTACTCTTGTAAAACACAATAGCATTATTATTGATATTGTGTCAAATATTATTTTAGTTAGTTTTGCATTTTAATAGTTTTCATTAGAAAAATTCGATCTTCTAATCTTGAAAATCTATTAGTGCTTAATACACTCCAGGTTACCTGCCAGCAAATATTTGCTTGACACAACACTCCATAATGGCAACAATTCCGGAATCGTAAAATTTCTCAGTACAGGTCAAGTTGATAAATGGATAATAAAAAAATCACAATAATCTGCCCGGAATGCAGTGAATTTAACTACATTGAATTTAAAAACGATTACAAATGCAAAAAGTGCGCTAATGGGTTAACCAGTAAAGTATATACCAAATTTCTTAACTCCAAACCTGTAATTAGAACAATAATGGCCCTGGCAATTGGAGCCGGAGGATATAAGGGGGCCGATATTCTTATGGAAAAGAACAAGCTTTTTGCTCCTGAACAACACAGGTACCCTATTAAAACAGAATATTCTATTATTGAAAATTGTACTTCTCGTTATAGTAGACCTTACTCAACAATAGTATTTAAGAAGAAAAGAGAAATCTGTACAAGTGCTTTAGAAGAAGTTCAGAAAGAATATTCTTATTCGGAATTTCTAAAAAACAAATATAATTTTTTAAAAAAATTTCGCCGGAAGGTAAATGATAAGATAATAGAGAAAAAGAGAATACACCGGTATAAATAACCGTTTGCCATGAGTCAGGAAATCAACTCACAGCAAACGGGATCAAACCAAAATTAGTACATTACTTCTTTTGGTTTGGATTCATCTGCGTACCACGATTCCCTTGAGCCTGATCATGTTGAGTGTTGGTACCATTTGTGCCCTTATTCGCATTTTGCTGATTTGAGCTGTTGTCTGATGGTTTCATAAGTCTTCTCCTTTTTAGTAATATTTTATTTTGATATAATATAAATATAAAAAAAATTTCAGGGACAAATAGGGACAAAGTGGGGACAAACGGGGACAAAATGGAAAAAAAAGATAAATTAATCGAAAAACAAGAAGAACTGAAAAAATGGATTAAAAAGATCGGTTGGTCTCAAAATAAATTTGCACAAGAATATTATTCCCAACTTGATGAAGACAAGTTTGATCATGAAGAAGATATTGAACATTTTATCGGGAGGTTTAAGAAGCACATCGGTAGAGAAACTACAGATATAGAAACTATAGACCTCTATCTTAATTTTTTATATTCCCTTGAGGCATTTCGTAAATTGGATTATATTAAGCCGTATAATTTATCTGAGGATGAATTTGATGATGAATTTAATTCAAAAATGGAAGAAATATCGAAGTTTATAGATGATGAATTATTATAACTCCCATCACCCCTTCTTTACAACAAAAACGCACAGAACCTGCACAATATGGCATTTCCCCTGCGAAGAACAACACAGAAAACATGATACACCTCCGGGAGCAGCAGGATGATAGCGAGACCGCAACAAGTATATAGCCTTTTTTCAACCGGTAACCCGGTAACTAGTTTGTAGGCCTGGTGCCGGACGCGAGAGCGGAGCCGGTAACAGCCGCGGAAACGGATTGAGCGTTTTCGTACACAAGATCCGTAATCACAGCATATACGATATGATTTACGCCCAGGGCGAGCCCTTGAATGGTAATGGGTGATGTGGGATTAGCCCCATGATCGTGCCTCGCGATCTCATCACTCAGTTCACCGTTGTCGGCCTGTTCAACGAACAGGGTAAGGTGCATACCGTCAGGAACAGGATCAAATGAGCATTGGATACGCCCGGTAGACGTACCGGTAGTGACCTGGAAATTTTGAACCGTTCTTTGTTCATTGATTGGTTTGAACAATTCCAGAGGTTCGCCATTGTTGAAGTGGTGAAAGTTTTCCTGAATGAACTCATTGTAGCCGGTAAGTGATTTGTACCTGGTATCGAGATTCCAGCTCTCGTGCATAATGGAACCGCCGTTGTCGAACAGCTTCCAGATATGCACAAGTTGAGAGAAGTTGTTCCTGACCCTGGTTTGGTGGGCGTGTATGATAAAAACAGGCATGATCTATTGTACTGGCTTGGAATGCGTATTTTGTATTATTTCGCGTGACATGAGGTCAGGGGAGGGACAGGTGTAAGTTGAATCTATACGGGTACGAGATGCGGGCGGCGAGGACGCTGTTGCAGAAGATACGGTAGGAATGCCCAAAAGAAGCCGGGACAAATTTGTCCCGGCAGAACTTGTATTTTGAACTGGTCTTAATATAGAGAACTTTCCTAAAAGAAACTTAAAAAAAATACATTGACATAGCTCATTCGTTGATCTATAATATTAATATATTACAGTTAATTTATAATTCGGAGGAACAAATGAAAAAAGTATTATGTTTTGCATTAATAGCGGTAATGTCACTTGCTGTTGTTTCATGTAAAAAAAGTGAATTCAAGGGATTGAAATACGACGGCATGATGGCTGACGACAATACTGACAGCTGGCTTCAGGCAAATGTAGTGAACAAAGATGGCAAAAAGGTTATGTGGTTTCAGTTCTTTGATCAGGTCGATAAAAAGTCAGAAATAGAATCATACAAAGACTCATCTGAAAAAGTAGGAACGTTTCCCGCAAGCGTTAATAAAGATAAACATGTATGGACGCTAATTAACAATAGATTTGAGATCAGGCTTATTGCTGATGATGAGTCAAAAGATTATCAGAATACTGAAAAACTCAAAAAGTTCATTCTTGCATTTGATATTGACGGAATGTCTAAAGTTGCCGGAGATAAACTTACAGCAAAAGCAATGGAAAAATTCCTTCCAAAATTAAAATAGTAAATCAAATATTTTCCTCCTTCATTCGGGGGAGGAAAATGTTGTCAACGTTGATTGCCGGGACCGTCATATGACGATTCCCACAAAAAAGTCCCGGTTTTCTTTATTGCTCAATAAAATTTCAAGCAGCAGCCGGCCCGGTCCAACCTGCAAAAAACTATCCGGAAAAGACCGGATGGAACAGAATCGGCTTACCCCGGAACTGTTCCATCCTTGTTTATTGAATTCAATTCAATCCAGGTTACGCACCCTTCTAGAGTGGGTTAACATATATCGTGCTGGAGTTTGCCCTGGCACGCTGCCACATCTGCAGATATGCTTCCGCCGAGTTCATCAGGCCTTCATACACTCGTTCACCTGCATGGATGCGGTCATCCTGCACCTGGTCGGCTACCAGGCCGTAGTGGGCTACTCCGTCCTTGTTCAAGTCAAAGGTGCGGTTCCCCGAAACCTGACGGTTGAAGGTCAAACCGAACTCATTGGAGAAAGGATATGCAAGCGGATTGGCGGTTGCATCACTCCGTGGTCCGGGCTGTCCGCCGAGTCCGCCCATGTCCGTACCGATTCCAACGCCCTGAAGGAAGGGAGTGGTCTCGATCACATCCAGATACTCTTCAACGGTCCTAATCCCGTCGGCGTTACCGTTATAGGGGGACGCGAATCCGCCAAGCTCAATCATGCGTATGAAATTTTTGTGAAGGTTGCCCATTCTATCTCTATGCATGAATGAATGCGAACTAATCACGCCACTGTAATTTCGCGATTCAGCAATATCCACAACCTGTGTGATAGAATCGTCGCTCAGGTGGTCCAGTTCGAACATCAGTTTTTTATCGATCAAACGGTTGACCATGTACACACCCAGAGGAGAAAGTCCGCGGATGTTGCAATGGTTAGTATAGCTATAATCATAGGAGGGATACAGACCTGCCTCCGACATAATATCCGAAAGACCCGGAATGCCATTAACGATGTCGTCAAGAATGGGTATATCGGCAGTCATTGGCTTACCGGCAGTATCGGCATTACATTCTTTGGTCTCATACCAATGACCTGCGGATAATGCCTCGCCTATATTAATGAAACCTTCCTCAAGAATTGCGCCTGCCAGTTGATTGTCGAATTTGTGCGAAATATAGAAGGCGCGAATTCCCAGGTTGGCGAGTTCATTGATACCTTCATCTATCTTGTCATACGTTAGCGGCGCATCTGTTTCTGCCGAGTTGAAAATTTCAGATACCTCAATGCCCATGATGACCGCAAGTTTACCGTCCGCGATTACCTGACGGGCCTGCTCCGGGCTTGTGACAATGCGGAAGAAGCCTTTTCCCGGACCGCCAAACTGTGCGTCGATATAATCCTGCATCTCACGCAGACGGTTCACCTGCAGCCTGACACTGTTCATTTCATTACAGTCATTTCCTGCCCAGCCCAGGGGATTGATGGTGCGCTGAGCCTTACATAGCACTTTGTTTTCAACCAGGTATGTAGTAATCATGCGAACGCCAGAGAGCCAGGCCCGTTCGATCCACTTGTAGTAATGGCCCTGGTGGGTCAACTGGTAGTGATTCGGCCACCATGGAAAATCCGGCCATCCGCGCGTGTCATAGGTATGCGACAGATTCCCAAAAGCATAAATATTGCCAATCAGGTCAAGAGAACCGTTTATTCCATGGGACTCAATGCTGTTGCTCAGGGCATAAGGAACACCATAAGGGTGAAAAGGAGCGCCATGGATCACTTTACCGCCCATAAATTCATATGAGGTGATGTGGGTGTGCGCGTCGATAATCCCGCGAACCGGTTCATTTACGTTTCCCTTAAGCGCGTCGCTATTCCCGCTGACATTAACCGCAACCTCAGGATACGGGCGACAATTGTTTTGCTCAACAAGTTTGAACTGCTCCTCTGTTCGCAGTTCCCATACATATATAGTGTTACAGCCGACGGAATGGGCTGCCTTAACCCAATAATCGTTTTTCATAGGAGTCTTTGTGTAGCGGTTCCGCAGCTTGAAATAAAATTTATTAGCGGCGTATTTATTTGCGGTAATATCCCATTCGCTATGGAGGCCCGGATTTTGCGTGTTAGTTGCCGTTAACGGGAACAGGCTGGAGAGATATTTACCGTTTTTATCCGTAAGCAGGTATTTTCCAAAAGCAGTAGGTTTCATGAAAAATTGAGCGGCATCATTGACGGAAGTGGCATTAAAGCCGTAGATTCCGGCATTTCCATTAATCGATGCTTCATTTTTCAGGAATTTTCCTGTAGCCGGCGACTGGATGGCCAAACATTTTTGAGCCAGCCCGTATGAGGCATCTTCCGTAGGGCTCACACTTTTTGCGAGTTGGTTAAAATCTTCATCATAATAACCCAGTTCATTTTCACAACTTGCAAAAACAGATAGGCATAAAATTACAAGTAAAATCAAATTTTTTTTCATTTAAGACCTCCAATTAGTTTATTTTTTTTATTATTTATTTTATCATTAAAGCCGTCCAGACGGTTTGCGGGAATTAAACGCTCATAAGCCTCTTAATAGCGTTGGGCTATCAACCTCATCTATCCGATCCTGGAACGGAAATGATCCAAATATTTTATGTAAGTGCTTAGAAAGCGGGGCATACCAATCAGTGAATCGGCGGCACGCGCCCCCGGTTTTTAAGCACTTACTATTTTATAAAGTTGGATAGTTGCCTATGCAATCCCACCGTCAAGAGGTGGCGCTTTTGCAGCTATCCGGCATATATTAAGTCGGTTAGTTACGGATACGTGCGATACGACATATCGGGCAAGCGACTCCGAAGGTTTTGTGAACCTGCACAGAGCCGGCAGGATGTCGATGATTGAGTAATCACTCATAGTGCAAGCCTTAAAAACAGGGAATTCTCCCTTATTTGAGTGAAAGCACGTTGAACCACTGATTTTTCAGCATCCGACTACTTATATTTACAACAAATATACACGGAAGTTAAAATATTGCAAGAAAAAAACTGACTGGACGGTTTTTTCTTGCAATATCTTGCTTTTGTTCAATATGAAAAATTATATGCAATTTATTAATTTATTCGGCCAGGGTTGTGTAACGGAACTATATCTCACTTCCGGTTCTGTTATGTTCTATTCATGGAGATCAGGGTATACCGGGAATGGAACGATTACCACATTAGACAGAAGAAGTGTGCAGATATTGTATAACAATCCTGCACCGAGGTTCCCGTTATATCGATACTGGAACGGCGGAATTAGAGACCATTTTTATACCACGAACTGGGGAGAACCGGCTCATTGATGTGGGAATAATGTCAAAACTGCCCATAGGGGCAATAGTATCTCACCAGATAGCAGAACATCCGGATGAGGCAGGGACATAGGATGCATATCGAGCTTTTGAGCGAGTTCCTTTTGCGACCAGTTTTACTTGCCATTATAACGTACCCTCGCGGCGCGTAAGCACCACAAGGGAAGAAGCGGATCACACCATTACAGTACCTGGTACTTTATAATTCTTGATCCCATGGTCCCGGACATCCAGTAGAGATAGTTCTGGCTGTCTATATAAAGGCGGGCGTTAGTCTGAGGAGTTTTGTGTTCCAGAACAAAATCGCCCTGGGCATTAAAATGATCAATATATTGGCCGCCGCAAGTCCATATGCCGTTAGTTTTATCTATATAGACGGACCTCTCGTCTCCAATAGTATTGTCTTTATCTCTTGTTCGGAACCAGGATTCCGAACCGTTGCTGTCCAGTTTTAATATAAATAAATAATAGTTCCTGCTTGGCACTATTCCGCCAGGAGGATTCGGATAAAAACCTGTTGTGGCAACAATGGCGCCGGGAATAATAACGTTCCCGTTTCCGTCAATGCCAATATTCCCGCCACGTATATCCGAACCCAGAGCGGAACCGGAATATTCGTATTCGTGTTTCCATAGAAGGTTTCCGTTGGGATCGTATTTGATTGTAGTGAGAATATGCTGACGGAGGTTAGCCCCGCTCTCCTCACCTTTAATTACCGATCCCGTAACAACCAGGTTTCCGTGGCTATCCAGAATTGCATCGGCAAGTTTGTCCGTAGACTGATTTTCATTATTACCGGGACCGTCATATGACGATTCCCACAGAAGAACCCCGCTTTGCCCGTCAAGTTTGGCAGCCCTGAAATCACCGAGGTACGTTCCTGCCAGGTAGATATCACCATTAGTGTCCACAAGCATTTTCTCCAGGCATTCGGACTGCGCGTAGGCTTTACCGGGTAACTGTTGAGACCATAGAAAGATACCGTCGTTGGAAAATTTGGCAATTTCCCAGGTATCTGTTTCTCTGCCGTCACCGGCGATAATAATATTGTTATTCGTATCAAGTGCCATCTCATAGGGTCTAAAATCAAAGGCAGGATTAGTATTGCTCCAGATCTCATCACCGGCAGAAGAATACTTGCCCATACTGCACAGGTACTCTTCAGAGCTTTCGTCCCAGATAATACCGGCGCCATAAATATTCATCTCACTGTCACTCACCGTCTGGTTGAATCCAACAGCAGTCTCTCTTTCCCATAGAAGCTCGCCGTTGCGGTTTCTTTTAATTAACACGCCAGTAGGCTCATCAACGGAACCGGTTGTTTTTTGCATGCCGATAACGATATCTTTATTAGCGTCAAAAAAAACATCATTGTTGATATACTTATATCCCTTGCGATCGGAAACATCCCAGAGTGATTCCAGTTCATCACCGGGTACAGGTTTATCGCAGGCTATAAAGATTGTGGAAATCAAGACCAGTACAAAGACCAGTGTTGATCCGAATTTTTTTTGTGACATAGTAAATGGCCCTCCATATATTTTATATTTAAGTTCCGGACCAGAACATTCAATGGTGGATTATATGTCAAGTTAAAATAAAATAGTTATAATTCCCGATGATGTCTATCTTTAAAAAAGGATGGACGGTTTTTATTTGACAGGCGCACCGTTTATGCACATAACTTCGGCAAGCTCAGTGCAGCGCCTGTTCCTGGTGAAGGAATTGTCTTATGAAAACAGGATGCTTTTTCGCATAGTTTTTGTTAGCTGGGTTTGCAAAAGAATATAATTCCCGGCATAGTGAGGACGATTTTGACCATCATTTTATTATTCCGGCTAAAGAAAGTACTGTACAAAATAATGTGGAATGGGATTTGTGGTACTTATGAAAATGGAATTTTAAAGGAATACAACTGTTATGCAAAATAAAATATATGATAAAAACCTTGATAATACACGAATTAATAACTTCAAAAAGCTTCTCAGTCCTCATGATATGAAGCTTTGCTTGCCCGTATCTACCGAACTACAGGATGAAATTATAGAATGGCGTCGACAAATTAGAGCGAATCTTGAAGGGAAGGATAACCGTCTCATCGTTATTGTAGGACCGTGTTCCATTCATGATGTGGAAGCCGGACTTGAGTACGCAAGGAAGCTTAGCGCCTTACAGAAAGAAGTTCAAGATAAAATGCTCATAGTCATGCGCGTCTATTTTGAAAAGCCCCGGACAACAATAGGCTGGAAGGGGCTCATTAACGATCCTCACCTGGATGGATCCAATGACCTGGAAGAGGGAATTGTTAAAGCGAGAAATTTTCTTTTAAAAGTAGCCGATTTACATCTCCCAACAGCCACAGAATTTTTAGACCCATTTGTACCGCAATATACGGCAGACCTGGTGAGTTGGGCCGCCATTGGGGCACGTACAACTGAGAGCCAAACCCATAGAGAAATGGCCAGTGGTTTGTCTATGCCAGTAGGGTTTAAAAATGCCACCAATGGTAATTTCCAGATAGCCATTGATGCCATGATTTCTACCGGAACCCCTCATACCTTTTTAGGGATTGATGAGCAGGGCGAAGCATCTATTATTCAGACTAAGGGCAATTCAGATGTGCATGTGATATTACGGGGTGGTGGGGAAGAACCCAATTATTTTTCATCTGATATAGATCTTGTGCTGGAAAAGATTGGCAATCAGGGGCATCCCCGCAGTATTATGATAGATTGCAGTCATGGAAACAGCAATAAAGACTACCGCCGACAGCCAATTGTTTTTAATGAGGTTCTGAAACAATTCAAGGAAGGTCAAACGTTTATTGTTGGAGTGATGCTGGAAAGTTTTATTCATGAAGGGAGCCAGAGCTTTTCTGATTCATGTGCAAACCT
The DNA here is from genome assembly GCA_024224995.1 of bacterium. The sequence goes on from JAAENB010000446.1 coordinate 27,633, forward strand.
GGAATACGGTATTTCCATTACAGATGGCTGTATGGACTGGGAAACAACCGAGACACTTATCCGGGAAGGGTATAAATTCCTGTTACCAGGTCTTCCAGGTTCTTAATATAATTGTCATAGAATTTCATTCTCTCCCCCCCCTTTACTTAAGATACAAATCATAGTATCATTGGGCGCTTCTATTGCAAGGATTTTTGGATAAATGAAAAGTTTTTTCCTTGGCGATCCAATATTTTTTTTTGTTGAAATCTCTATGGAGTTTAATTAAAGTTGTCTCATGGATCTATTTGAAGAAATCAAAGAGCAGGGTATTAAAATACTCATAACAGTGGAGTTATTTTTTAAGAGAATATTCAGTAAAAAATTATTGCGTGAAAGAATTATCGATTTGATTATATTCAGTTATACTTCACGTAAAAAGCTTGCTATTTTTTATTTGCGTAAATATTGTAATGAAAAAACACAATTAGAAATACTAATGGACGTAAGGAAAACCTTTCTGTATCAAAACAATGATCTTTTTTTATACCTTCAGAAAACCATAATCAGTCAATTATCCGACAAGAATAAACAGAAATATTTTAAAAATGAATTGGAAAATAGCGTCGATTATCTTAAAAGTCAATGGTTTCGGAGTAAATATATAATTTTATTTAACCAGGTGTTTTCAATTCAATCCTCCCCGGTTATGGAATCCATATATTCTATTGCCCTGGAAAGGTATAAAACAATTCTTCACAATGATGCCGATATGATGTTTAATTTTACCAAAGGGTGGAATTTTACGCGAGGACATTATTGTGTTTATGGAGCCGATAACAGTTTCTATTTCATAAATATTCTTGGCAAATTATTTATAATTGAGAAGTTTAAAAAAGAAGACCGGGTGGAATTATTTGAAATGGCGGAAATATTAATAAATGCCTTTTCTTCATGTTTAAATCAATTGAGAAAGTTTGGAGTTATTTCCGAGCACTTCAAATCCCTTCTTACCGGTCACCTGGCTGTTTTTTTAGAGAATGCAGAAGATAGTAATTATAATGAGCGGCTTTCGAAGCTGAATGAAGAATATGTTTTATTGTTTAAATAGTATAATGATAGGAGGGTGTCATTTTAACTGTGTAAACCTCCGGTATCAGTATCGCACTATACTGAAGGTTTACAGCCGTTACCGTAACACTGCCGGGTTATTCCATATTACCTGAAATAATAATATCGCCCTGAACAGTTGCCTGTTCGCTGAGCGTAAGTGCCAGGTTATTCGGCAGAACCGGGTTGTCGGTAATAATGAAACTTCTCTTCACTGTTGCCAGAGAATTCAGACCAAGTGACGTAAGGCTCTGGTTTTCTTTCACTTCCATGTTCACGTCAATAGTTTGAACATTGCGGAGACCGTAAAGATTTTCCAGTGAATCATTACCGGTAAGCTCAAGCCAGCCATTAACCGCGGTCAGGTTCTCCAGAGCGTTAACGTTTGTAATCAAAGGATTGTCAATTATCCAGATGTGCATTTCAACTGAACTCAGGTTCCTGAGACCGTCAATATTCTCGAGACCAACATTACCAATAAGCCGCAGATTCTGAGTAATGGAACGAATATTGGCAAGATCGTCCAGATTTGTAAGAGAGTCAATATTTTTCAGAGCATCCAGGTTCTCCAGACCGGGACTATCACTAATAGATAATTGTGTTACCTGGCCCCTGACATTACTGAGGCCGTCAATGTTTGTCAGTACCGGGTTGCTGCCAATGGTTAGCCAATCTTCTATCTCTGTTATACCACTCAACGCGTCAAGATTTTCAAGCAAAGCATTATCTTTAATTGATAAAGAGTCAATAACCCCAATACTCGCGATCTTTTGCAGACCATGGAGATTGGTAATTAAACTGTTGCCGTCTATAGAGAGATATTCACTTTTTGAAAAAGTCACATTTCTCAATCCGTCTAAAGAAGTCAATGAGGGATTCTCATCAATGTACAGTCCGTTACCAACGTATGTGAGATTTGAAAGCGGTTCAAGCGTTTCAAGTTTCGCGTTACGCGAAATACTCAAATCTCCCGCAATTGATGTTATATTGCGCAACGCATCAAGATTTGTGAGGCTGTCATTACCAATAATGTATACATGGGATTCACTTTTCTTGATATGACTGATCCCTTCCATGCTTGTAAGAGAACTATTACCGGAAATAGAAAGTCCACCGGTAAAGTTTTTAATGTTTTGTAACGCGTCAACATTAGTTATTAAAACATTTCCGCTAATATGAAGCGTACCACCCACTTCTGTTATGGCACTGCAGCCATCAATATTTTCCAGCGCTAGATTGCTAAGAGCATCCAGGTTGGTAAGATCTGATACCTTAATAGTAAGATCTCCGTCAATAGTGACATACTCACTAATTGCGTTTGCCTCTGCCGCTGTTTTAATGGTATAATTACCTTTATATACCGGCCCGTCAACATCACAGGCCAGTGCCAAAAAACTACTTGCCAGTATCATCAAAATTAGAGATGATATGATTTATCCTGTGTGTGTGATTCCGGAATTGAAATTGAATAAGGAAATTGAATAAGGAGACTAACATGGAAAAAAATATAGAGCCAGGAATAAAAACATTAGAAGAAAAGAAATTAGTCGGCAAACGAATAACAATAAGTCTCATCAACAATAAAACAGGAGAGCTCTGGGGCGGTTTTATGCCGCGACGAAAAGAAATTACGAATACGCCCGGAGGGATCGTATATGAAATATCAAAAAAAAGAATTAAACGAAACCTGGCTATTGCGTGCTTACTGCTCTGTACCGTTATAGTTCCGGGCTTATTTGCCGGCAAACATGATTGCTCAATTAATGTTAAAATAAACGGATCAAAAGCAAGAGCAATAAATTGCGAGATCGCTCAAGCCGGAACAAGCCCCTACATCCTGGCCACAGTAAAAACTCGTGGGATAAACTGGATGATCGATCTGTCGGGAATTACCCGGAAAGGCGGGAAGGCGGCAGTTTCTATTTCCGTGATGAAATACCGGGGAAGAAAAATGGTGGGAAGCTATAGAGCACGGGAAACCGTGAACGTAACGGAGACTGCCGGGAGCGGTAATAATCTTGCTATTGTTCATTCCTTTACCCTGAAAAACAGGAAGGGGAAAACAGTTAGTATTTCCGGGAAATTTGCCTGGAGTAAAGACGCGTTTCCTCCGGAACCGGCAGGAGGAGAATTAACATTTCAGTTTGGTGATCATAAAATAACTCCGTCCAAAATAACGCTTCAGTCATGGAACCAGGGCTTTCGATTAAATAAACTGTTTATTGTAAAAGCAGGTGAAACGCTGAATGTTACTCTTGATTTCCCGGCAAAGAAACCCGGAACATATAAAGGGAAAATGACAATAATGCATTTTCAAATGATTAAAGGAAAAATGAAATCGCGGTTTCTTAGAAGTAAAAATATACAGGTGAAAATAACAAAGAGCGGCAGCGGGAACGTAATAACGTTTAAAGGAGTTGTTTCAGGTGGTGGGGATACAGTAACCGTAAGCGGCTCTTTTTTTTGAGAGCTCAATGAAGAAGGGTGCCAATTGACACCCTTCTTGCGAACCAGTTACTTTATTTTACCGGATATATTATACATCACCAGGAATGCGTCAATCGGTCCTACTCTGGCAGCTCCATTAAAACTGCCTGACGCGTAACCGGCAACAAAAATATTATCTGAGTTGTCTATTACAATTCCTGTAGCTTGATCTGAAGAATCTGAATCCAGCTGACTGGTCCATTGCTTCACACCTGAAGAATCATATTTTGCCAGGATCGTGTCGGTTTGTCCGGAGAGTGTATTTCCGTCAAACCCGCCTTTCGTGAAACCGGAAATATAAAGATCTCCTGAACTGTCCAGTGCAACTCCGGAAGACCTGTCTTCCTCTTCTGTTCCCAATTGCCGGGTCCATTGTTTTTCCCCGTCTGAGTTATACTTTGCCAGAAAGATGTCATAATTACCGGCGTTTGTATTTCCATCAAGAACGCCATTGGTAAACCCGGTAAAGTAAATATTCCCGGAGCTGTCTATTACCATTCCACTAACGAGATCAATAGTCGCAGCACCCGTATCCGATTCTTGAGTCCATTGCATTTCGCCATCTGAATTAAATTTTGTTAGAGACAACGAGTAGTATCCGTCGGCAATATAAATATTATCCAGGCTGTCTATTACTATTTTAGAACTAATACTCATTGAACTTATCAGTTTTGTCCATAGTTTTGTTCCTGTAGAGTTATACTTCACCAGGAAAATATCCAGAGAATTAGTGTTTTGTATCCCGTCCAGATTGCCCAGTGTATGTCCGGTTACGTAAATATTCCCTGAACTGTCTGCAGCAACCCCGGAAGCACGGTCACGCGCGGACGAACCCAATTGACGGGACCATTCCCTTGTACCGTCAGGGGAATACTTTGCCAGGAACATATCTTCATCTCCGGCATGTGCCGCATCTCCAAAATTTCCTCTTGTGGAGCCGGTAATATAAATACTCCCTGAATTGTCTATTGCGGCGGCGTAAGCCGTATCACACTCAGCTGTTCCTGATTGATGAGTCCATTGCTTCTCTCCGGCAGAATTGTACTTTGCCAGGAAAACATCGCCCTGTCCGGCGTCAATATTTCCATCCAGGCTTCCATAGGTAGTCCCGGTAATATAGAGACTACCCATGCTGTCAGTTACAATTGCAGCAGCCATATCGGTCTCAGTTGATCCCAGTATTTGCGTCCCGGACCAGATCGTATATGAAACAGTAAGTTGTTCCATTGCGTTTCCGTACAGGTCTTGACAATCAATAGACAGGGAACTGTCAACTCCATGGGGCCATAGGGAAGAGGGACTAATGGTAAGGGTATCATTTTCATACGTAGCAGTTGTCCATGTCGATTCAGCAATGGAACTCAAATCACCGCTAAGAGAACAGGTGCTGGTATCCATGGATTCACTAAACGTTAATACAATCGTATCGGATCCATTTAATAACGAACCGCTTTCATGGTTTATGGATGCTGTTGGAGCAATAGAATCGCTAATAGGATATGATAGAGTCAGTTGTTCCATTTTATTGCCGGACAAATCTTCACAATTAATATTGAGAGTGAAATTTTCTCCAAAATTCCATCCCTGAATAGGGGATATGGTAACGGTGTCATTCCCGTATGTTGTAGATGACCATGTTACCGTTGCTTCAGCGCTTAAGTCCCTGCCCGTAGAAAAACTGCCCGTATCTATTGACTCGCTAAAAGTTATAACAATGTCAGCGGTTCTGTCCAGAGAAGATCCGTTTGCCGGGCTTACTTCTGCTGTTGGATCGGTAATTTCTAAAATAGAATATGTTAAAGTAAGCATTCCATTCTTTAACGTATTACCGGCCAGATCTTTACAATTTACGTAAAGAGAAAAATCACTTCCATAACTCCATTCCGTTGAAGGACTTATGGTAAGAGTATCGTTCTCATGCTCGGTTTTTGACCATGTTAAATCTGCTTCGGAACTTAAATCTCCGCCTATGGATGTGGAATTAGTATCCATTGATTCACTAAATTTTATTACAATATTGTCGGTTGTTGTTATAGAGGACCTGTCAAGCGGGCTTACTTCCGCTGTTGGACCGCTAATATCGGAAATAGAATATGTCATAGTAAGCATTCCATTCTTTAACGAATTACCGGCCGAATCGTTACACGTTACCGTAAGAGATAAATCACTTCCATAACTCCATTCCGTTGAAGGACTTATGGTGAGCGTATCGTTCTCATGTTCGGTTTTTGACCATGTTGAAACTGCTTCGGAACTTAAATCTCCGCCTATGGATTTGGAATTAGTATCCATTGATTCACTAAATGTTATTACAATATTGTCGGTTGTTGTTATAGAAGACCTGTCAAGGGGGCTCACTGTTGCTGTTGGAGAAACAGTATCGGTGTCCCCGGAACTAAAACCTTCCTCACTGCCACAGCCAATAAATGCCATAGCTGAAAATAATATAAAGCTTATAAAATAATGATTGATTTTACTGTTCACAATTTTTTCTCCTTTTTTTATGCTTATAATCTTATAGTGGTATTTTAGAGGGAAAAAGGGTAAAAAAAATATGGGATTTATTTTTTTTTACAAATTAATTGGACTGTTTTTTCCGGAGAGCCGGCAGCAAGCCGGTCACTGAGCGGAGTCGAAGTGACCGGAGCGAAGTTTATGCTCTCATATAAAGACTTGTCTGCAAATGAGATGATTCCCTGTTGATAAGTTATTATATTTTATATAGTCACTACCGGGGGAGGTGTTCATGTTTAAGCCGCACCCGGTAAATCAATAAATAATCAACATAAAGTCTATAGTGTGTATAAAAATGTAATGGAGGCTGAATAATGCAGAAGTCGAGCAAGAAAACACTGAGTGTAATGGTCCCTGCCATAATCATTGCCGTAATAATCATAGCCCTCTTCAACAGGACAGGGAAGAAGAACGAGCCTGATAAAATATCGCAGCAGGAAACTACTTTAATAGAAGAAACTGTAACAAAAGGGGCCGGAACAACCATTTTTGACCGGGTATTCGGCTCACAAACGGGCTCTGTGTCGGAACAAGAACCCGGAAACCCCGGCAGCGTAGACGACCTTAATGAAAGGATACACAAAAGAAATCTTACCACGATCGATATCGATAATGTCCGGGAACAGGCCGCCGTTATTGAACGACCCTATACCAATGAAAAAGAGAAAAAAGAAGTACAGGATAAACTGGGAGCGGAAAAAGTCCGGTTCACGGCCATGATCGGAGAAACGGAACGAAATATCAAAGCGGCCAGAGACGATGGGTCCAGGACCGAAGAAGAGATCAGCGAAGCTATGGAAGCGCTGGCCGAAATGAAAAAAGGACGAGCGTTCCTTTCGAACAGGATAGAAATGGTAGAAAATGATGATTTTGAATAATTGTTGAGCAAGAAACACGTACCTGGAGAGCGTGAACTCTGTAAACTGGTGCGGTTTTTAATATAACTCATATACCAATTGGAGGGTAGAAAATGAGAAAATATTTCAATCTATTAGTTATTTTGGCGGTGCTGTTCATGTATATCGGAACAGCGCATGCCTGGAAGTTTGATACTCATAAGGATTCGGTAATCGATGCTTTTGAGTATATGGAAAAACAGGGCCACGGAAGCAATGAATACTTTGCCGCGGAATTCTTAAAATACGCGGGCGGGGACGACATTGCGGAGGAGCTGGGACAGAAAAACGGGGAAACCGACAGTTTCACGGATACAGCGATTGGCGCATGGTGGATCGGTTATTGGAGTCACGTAACGCTTTTCGGCATGACCGCGAGTGTTACCGTATACTCGCATTTCATAACCATATTCCGGCCCGGCGTAAACGGGAACGCCTATGACGGGTATAACTACCGGAATTCTCTGGAAGACGGTTTCTGGGGACTTAACGGTCTCATAAAAACCATGATGTACAACATGGATGTGAAGAACAAAGGGAATGCCGGACGAAGCGTATTCAACCCCGCGGGCGGCCAGGGAATCAAAAAGGCCTACCGGTTCCGGTACCAGGAGTCAGCAGCGAATAAATTCTATTCAACAACATCCTCGAGAAATTATAAAGATTTCCAGGATGTGGTCTTTGAACCGAACAGCAACGCGGCAGCATACTGGTATGGAAAAGCGCTGGAAGGAAGAATCTCAACCACCATAGAAAGAGAGCAAATTCTCTATGTGGCAACAGCAATGCATATGGGCGGAGACGCGAATGTGGTTCAGCATGTATGGAATACCAGCGATCATAATCATTTTGGCTATGAAAGCTGGGTAAACAGCAACTACGGCATTCTCTACAATGAGGAAACTGTAGCAGATTTGATTGATGAATTTAAAGAAGAACACAATATCTCCGATGATTCACAATTGAAAAATATAACCATACAGGAGATCTTTGTCTTTTTCGCGAAGAAAGCAATGAATACTCCCGGACCCTTATATTCAAAAGACTACGCCATCAAGTTTCTCGCGGGAGCAAGCGGCTATAACGGAACAGTGGCATTAAACGTCCTCATACTCCGGAAATATGTCTATGACCTCTATACGGATGAGAGTGTTCGAAAGTTCTAAGAAGTTTTAAGAAATTCTAAGAAAAAAAAATTAGCTTGATATTCACGCGATTAAGCGTTATACTCACAAACTAACAGGGGAAGCGTAACAATGCTTCCCCTGTCAGTTTATCCCCGGTAGATGAGGTCTGTTATATGAAACGAATAAACGTAATCCTGATTATTGGCTCTATAGTGTTCAGCCTCTTTCCCGCTTGTTCTTCCGGAGATTCGGGCTCAATTTTCAACAGCGAACCCATAGCAAAAGCAGGCGACGAGATCATTACAAAAGGCTTCCTCACCTACACCATGCAAAAACTCGATATAAAGAAAGGGAAGGGGAAGAAGGGGAAAGAAGCTCTTAAGGGCGTGAAAAAAGAGGTCCTGTATAAAGTAATTGAGAATATCCTCATCGCCCGGCAAGCGGAGATCGAAGGATTGGATAAAAGAGCGGAGGCAGCGGAACAGGTACGGAAACAGGTCCGGGCCGCGAAAAAGGAGTATACCTGTGAATGCCTCAAATTCGACGACTGTGACGGAGAGCTCTTTAAGCTCTTAAAAAAAGAGTATAAGCTGAATAATTATGCCATATCATGGGAAAAGGTCTTTATAAAAATAAAACGGACCTTTATCCCCTTTGGCGGGAAAATACCCCAAAAAAAGGAAACGAAAAAAGGAACGAAAAAAGAAATAGAAGAAAAGACCCGGAAGGGTGATATCCATAGCGACTATGCGTCCTCTGTAATAATATCAACATCAAAAGAGCGGACAACGCTTTTGAAGATCCTGGAGGCATTGAATGCCGATGAATATAACGCCTTAAAGACTGTTCCCGATGATAAAAAAGACGCCGCCTTCCGGTCCATATTGGTCAATGAATATCTAAATGATCTTGCGGCAAAAACGGACAAAAAAGCGCGGGCCCTGTGGCAGGAAGTGGAATTGCGGGTGCGGCAGAATATACTGGTAGAGGCATATCAGCAATATATCGGTTTTGAGAGTATCAGCGGCGGGCGTCAAAGCCGGGTAGTCTATGAGGTAACAAAGAAAGAAGCACGTGATTTTTACGATAGCCATAAGCAGCTTTTTGAAGAACCGGTCTGGGTAGAGCTGTCACATATCCGCTGCGCCGATTATCCAACAGCCGAACAGGTGCGGAAGCACCTGCTAAAAGATCCTGCTCATTTTTGTGATTTAGCGAAAAAGCATTCAATAGCTCCTGACGCGAAAAAATGCGGATATATTGGAAAAGTAACCCGGCAAAAGGGAAAAAAACTACCCTTGTATAAAGAATTCGGTTTTACCCTTGCCAGGGAAGGGCAGCTGAGCATACCGTTTCAAACGCCCCAGGGGAGTGAAGTGCTCATGCTCCATAAGCGGGGAACAAAACTGCGGCTCTTTGACGATGGGCACACCCAAAAGCTCATCAGGGAAAAAATGCAGCCCCTCAAAAGAGAAGAGAAGCTCGCGCGTGTTATACGGGATATGAAGAAAAAACACCCCATAGAGATATATACGCCATAAGCATCCTTTTTGCCGGGGGAGATGTACGGAGCCCGGTGTAACTATTCGAAGGAAATAGTCTTGACAACTTAACTCAAAAAATATAAGAAAAAATAATTTTATTTCTTAAGAGCAGCTGACCCCGCAGAGCGGGCTATATAAGGTATATCAACCCGGAATGTAAATTATGCCTGCCACCTCTGCAGAACGTTCGGAACTCGCTCCGCTCAAACAGCCTCACAACCTGCCGAGGCATCACTCCAGGCAGGCATAATTTACATTCCGAATGACGTTTTTCGGTATATTAAGACACGACCGACCCTGCGAA
>JAAENB010000447.1 GCA_024224995.1 bacterium
AAATAGTATTGCGATCTGCATCTGGCCTGGAAGTATCCCTCTTCTAAATGTGAGGACTGTTTGAGCGGAGCGAGTTCCGCAGCATTTAGAAGAGGGATGCTTCCAGGCCCGCTCACTTGCACAATTTAGTTTCTTGAGAGAGGAAACAAAGGAAAAGTTCATTATCACCCTGATAAATAACAAATTGACAGCTCTTTGGCGGTTGTGAATAATTGCAGTTATATGAGCTGGATATTGTTAAGTTTAAACGCGGCCCTTTTTTACGCCCTGCGGTTTGTATTGGTAAAGAAATATCTTTCCGGGGTAAATACCTATTTGCTGGCCTTTACCGCGCGCTTATTCAGCTTTTTATTTTTGCTGCCAATGGTCTTTTTTTTCGAGGTAAGGGCAGTGGACTCATTGCTCTTCTGGCAGATGATCCTGGTAACTTCACTCTTTACGGCGCTGGCGTCAATTATGCAGCTTACTGCCATAAAGAAATACGACCTTTCTTCTTCAGTCCCTTTTTTATCCTTTGTGCCCCTGTTTATGATGGGCAGTGTTTTTCTCATCTTTGAAGAGATGCCCCGCAGCGATACGCTCTGGGGAATACTTCTGCTCACTGTTGGGGCCTATATATTAAACCTTACCCGGAAAGCGACATTTCTCACGCCAATACCGGAACTGTTCAAGAACCGGGGAGGGCTGCTTTTTTTAGGAGTAGCTTTTATTTACGGGTTCACAACAACCCTGGACAGGGTGGCTATTGACACTGCGGGATCGGGCGGGTTTACCTATTCACTGTTCTGGAACCTTTTTTCGGTCTTTATATTCGCGCCCATCTTTTTGAACAGGAAACAGCGGCCGGTCTACGCGAAACAGCTAAAGCAAAAATTCGGATTTTTGGCACTCCAGGGATTTTGTACCATGGCAGCGTTTTACTCCCAGATGATGGCAGTGGAATTCGCAAAAGACGTAATGGCCAATGTGGTCTATGTAAAAGCGCTCACCCTGCTGCAGCTCTTCATTGGAGTGATACTGGGAATTGTTATATTTAAGGAAGAAAACGCGTTTTTTCGCGTAATTGGAGCCTTATTTATGCTTATTGGGGCAGTGCTCCTTATTATTTTAGTCTGATATTTTTCCCGGAAAGGGTAAATATTTAAAAAAAAGGTTGTTTGTGCAACTTTTTGCTTGACGATCCGGTTTTTTCTCTGTATATTATGAATAATTGGTTGTTCGGACAACTAAAGTATTAGAAAACTAAAGGAGAAAACAATGTTGATAAAAATTGGTAAAACAGCCCTGCTTGTTATAATGATCTTAATGGGATTGCTGTTCATCAGCAATATTTATGTTCTGGGAAACGTGGAAGCCGCTATTGAAATGCACGACGACCTGGCGCCGACCGCTAGCGCCTTTATGGTTAATACCAAAGTGCTGATTTGTTTCGTGGTTGGCATTCTCTATGTCCTTTCGGCCTACGGCATTATCCGTAAAAAGTACAGCCTTGCTCTTGCCGGTATAATCGGCTTTATCCTTTTTGACGGTTTCTATATTGTTCAACTTGTTATGTGGGCAGGGATTCATCCGCGTATGTGGATAGACTTTAGTATCTTTGGCGGGTTAAGTCTTCTTTTTGGGGTCTTTTCCTGGTATCACTGGAAAAACAGGCTCATTACCGCGTGAGCCCGGGAACCTGTTATTGGGAGCCGAACTTTTCAAGTATCTTTTTGACCCTGCTTGTTAGTTCCGCTCCTTTTTCCGGGTTTACCATTGCTACGAAGTTGGCAAACCCCTTAATGGACTCAAAAATATTGTCCGATGCTCCCCACTTCTTTCCCTGGGGCCCGTCTTTTTCAATCTGGAACAGAAGCGCGCGGAAATTCTTCAGCTGCTTCCGGGAAACATTCAGTTTTTCATTAACCGTAATCCCCGTAACTTCCTGCCTTCGCGACTTGCGTAAAATCCTGGTCTTTTCCGGGTGCACCACAAAGCCCTCGCGGCTTACAATATAGTCTGCCTGCCGGAGTAAACTGCCGGGATTGCAGCCCGGGTCTGACGCGTTTTTTATGGAAAAGGTCAGATCATCGGCGTAGCGGGTATAGCACGCGTTATGCTTTTCCGCGAGGCGGGCCAGGTTTTTATCGAGCCGCCTGGAGATAATATTGCTGATAGTTGGACTTGTGGGCGCGCCTTGCGGAAGGTGCCGCCTTCCCAGGGAAACAAAATAGCGCTTCCCGTCCATTTCCACCTCTTCGATTTCCGGCTCCGTACAGAGCAGGGCAAGAATGGTGGCGATTGCTTCGGAATATCCAAAGGAAGAAAAGACTCCCTTCACCCGTTTATATGTTATGGTGGGGAAAAAATCCTTCAGGTCCATGTTAATTACAATATCATTACCCAGGTGAGGACGGGCATTGCTTACTATGGAGCGGGTAGGGCAAAATCCATGAGCTGCATCATGGAGTGATATCTTTTCAAGAATTTCACTGAGTACCCGGTATTGTACGGTTTTGAGTTTCGGCATTGGGGCTGAAATGAGCCTCTGTCCGCCCGATTTTTTTGGAATGGTAAACCGTACATAATGAGACGTGGTGGAGACATCCCTTGAAAAGGCAAGGAAGCGCAGAGTGCCCACAGTGAGTTCAAAGGCTTCGGCAAGCTGTGCCGCGGTTTCATAAACCGGCAGACCCAGCTGCTTCAGTTTCGCGGAATCGGTCTCAAGATTGTTCAGCCCGCCCGATTTTTCCGAACCAATAAAGATAATCTCGGTCTCTTTTTGTTTTTCCCATGCTTCGGCCCGCTCTTCCCGTTCACGGATGCGGCGTTCTTTATTTTCTTTTTGCCGGATTTTCGACTCTTCCATTCGCCGCTTGCGGTATTCTTTCTTAAAAGCCTCTTCATTTTGCATGCGGACGTTTTCGGTCCGCAGAGTCCGCAATTCACGTTCAAGCTCTTCCCGCCGCGCTATTTCGTCCGGAGGCCCCTGGGGCAGGGGAACGCCTTTTTCCCAGAATCCCAGGCGCACCATCTCTTCAAGGATCACTTCATCTTTAGATGATTTCCTGATTCGTTCGTAGAGTTCGTCTCTTGATTTGGGTTGACTGCTCATTGTTATATTCCGGGTTTAAATTTGTGGACGCAGCTGGTAAGCACGGGTGTATATCGCTTGTGCTTTGGGGGAGCAGTGGTATTCCTCCTCCACCCCGTTGATTATACGTCCTGTATAACACCGGGGCGTCGGCTTCCGTGCCTCCTGTTCCGGAGGAATACCACTGCTCCCCGATGCCTTTAATAAGCTAATTCTTTCCGCACCATTATGATGTGGGTATAACGCGTTTGTTCTCATTTAATAAAGCAGAACGACAGGGGATACCTTCGAGAATCTCAGGACCGGGCTACTCAACTCAAGCCGGTGGACGTTACTGTTGTACATTTAGTACACGGTACTCAAACCGAAATTGCAACAGTAACGTCCACCGGCATAGTAAAGAGGAGACCGGTGAAGCATGAATAATCGTATCGCATGGACGGCGATCCACCGCCCGGGTTGCAAGGAGAATCCCCCTGCCGTTCTGCTAATTACTTCTTACAATGTATATAAATTACAACAAACTCCTTTGTCAAGATATTTTTATAGACCAGGGGAGTTTGAAGTTTCAAGTTTGATGTTTGAAGTTAAGAAAAAAAGAACTCCCCCTTCTTTTAACTTCAAACTTGCAACTTCAAACTTCAAACTCTCATCTACAACCCGCAATGCGGGCAAAACCGGTCATCTTTCGGCATCAACTTACTACACCCCGGACACGCCTTATATTCCCCCATATTTTTTCCGCAGGAACAGCAGAATTTGGATTCAGGGAGATTTTCCGCGCTGCATTCTTTGCAGTATATCCGGTCTCCACGGGCCTTTAAGGCGCGCCTGGCTTTTCTTTCATTCTTCTTCCTTTTTTCTTTTTGGGTTTTCGTTTCCTTTTCGCCGCTGTCCGCTTGTTCGCGCGGTTTCATGGGAATTGGTTTGTTTTCGGCTTTTTGCCTGGCAAAGAACATTCGCAGGGCAAGCATATGCTCGCATGGGCCTTTATATAATTTGTTCCGGATATACCAGCTGCATGAACATTCTCCCTGGGCCAGGCGTTCATCCGCGTCAATGACCATTGTTGGCGTGACGGACTTGTTGTTTCCCTGTACGGTCCCGTTCAGGTGAAGAGCCCCTCCGGTGTCCCGCTGAGCCGAAACTATGGTTACGGCATTCTGCTTTAAAAAGCGTGCTGCCGCTTCTTCACGGGGATTGGCAAAGCGGAGCTGGTCAAGGGGGAGGGGATCAAGGGTCAGTTCCCGTACCCGGTAAACTCCTTCGCCCAGGTCGTATATTGCCCTGCCTGCCTGGGCATAGGCGCTTAAAGCTCCCAGCACTACAGTCCGGTCCAGCTTAATCCGGGACGCAAGGGAATCGGTTTTCTCATACCAGTTTTCTTTTAAAGCACTAAAAACCGTTTGCTTTGTCATATCATCAACATCGGCGCGTGGGGCCATAAGGTCAAAGTTGCCGGCCTGGGACCAGTCATTGGCTGTCCAGCCCGAAAGTCCCAGGGTGAATTTCATATCGCCTAGATCTGCCACAAAAAAAGAGGGCATTCCCGTTCCCAGGAGATGAACCGTAAATGATTTGGCAATGGGAATAAGCCGTTCAAGGATATGGAGTCGGCGCCGTCCCCAGAGCCGTATCTCTTCTTCCGTATCGCCGGGGTATATGGACCGGGTACATTCTATTACATGGTTCCAGGGCTCCGCGATTATCCGTACCGGGGCTCCCGGTTTTAATTGGAACCGTAATGAACGGGGGCCGTGCATCTCTTTCTGCCTTCGTAGTACAAAGCAGAGATTGTGAATGTCCATTGGATGGAGGGTAAAACTTTTCATGGGCATGCACATGGCTGAGTTGACCTGTAAAAAACCCCGTACCCAGCTGTCGGGCAGGTCTATTTTTACTTCTTTGTACGATTCTTCATTTGTTGTCTGCACTTCAAAGCCCGAAGGATCGATGTTGAAATCGGTCTTTTTATAGGTCCGGATCTTCTGGAATTCATTGTAGAGATCCGTGGAATAATCTACATTTGTTGTGCCGCAGGCATGCTCCCCGATGTTTTGAAATACTTCGTAATTGGCACTGAGCCTGCCGTAGCTCGATTCATCCTGGCTAAAACACTCAAAAAAGACCTGGTCCGGGTGTACCGTGATTACAGGGTCAAATACAAACCAGGCATTGTAATCCCATCGGTATAAATACTTATAATATTTTTCTCTTTTTTGATAATAGGGCCGCATATAATTATACAGCTTATTGTTGAGATTGTGCAGCTCTTTTGAATAGACTTCTATTTGCTTTTGTATTTCTTTTTGGGGTATCTCTACCTGCCCCCACATCTCCTCTTCCTGTTTGGCTGCCCAGGCCAGGTACTCGGTCTTGTCCCGGGGCTGGTACCGCATGTCCGACACCACGACATCATGAAGGGCGCTGATGGCTTCCCTGAACTCTATTTTTTTCCGCAGCTCGCCGCTAAAATAGGTTGGCTCCCGTTTCAGGTCCGGGGAAAATGAAAGGCCCGTGCCCCCGGCTGTATTGCTGACGCTGCTGTTCCCGTTATAGGCGTAATTAAATCGCATAACGAACCTCCACGCTTTTGGTCTCTATGGGCAGGGGGATGTCGGGCCAGGCACGTCTTATTTTTACCATGGCCTGTATGGCTGCTGCTTTATACTCTACCGCTATTGTTCCCGATACAAACGTGAGAATCTCAGCTATAATAAATGCCGCTTCAAAATTTTTAAGCGCTTCCTGCTCAAGAAACAGGAGTATCCGCTTTTTAGCGGTCCTGCCCTTGTTTACTCCGCATAGTACCTGCTTAAAATACGAACCTAATTGCTTTATATGAGCCGGGTTGTCCGCCGCAAACCGTTCGAGATAATTGGTTACAAAAAGCTGTACGTCTTTTGACGGATGTTCGCTTAATTTTAACAGGTATTCTTCTCCCTGTTCATCCTTAAAGAACCGGGTTACCAGCTCCCTGCCAAAGCTTCGTACCTCTTCCCTGATGCTGTCGCAGATCATTACCAGGGATGCCGGAGTAAAATCTTCATCGGAAAAATTATTCCGCACGTAATTAAAAGCAAATTCCCGTGAATCATCCCATTCCGCGTCCAGCATCCGTACGGTCGATACTATCTCCTTTTTAAACAGGGCCAGCTTTGACTCGCATAACTGCCAGGCTACCTTCCGTACGATGTATACGTCATGGTCTGCCAGGGTTACGACTTCCTCTACTGTTAGATTTTCCCTGTCCTCGGCATCGGTCAGGAAAATTCCTCCCAGCTCCCGGTTTACCCCTGATTTGGCCCGGAGCAGTCTCCGGATTGTTGCCAGGGGTACCGACGTTATTCCCCTGAGGTCTTCTTTTATGAGTACTGTTACCCGTTTCAGGATCTCTTCATCCTTAAACCTGAAGAGCTTTTCTATGAGCTGGGGTACTATTTCCCTGCCAAAGAGCTCGTTTGACAATGCCAGCCGTTTTACTATGGGGCGTACGGCATTGCTCATTTCCGGATCTTTATGCGTAATAAAGCGGACCAGGGTCTCGGGATTGTCGAGCAGGGTCTCATCGGGCAGCTGCCCGAACAGGGTTACTCCCAGTCCCCGTATCTCTCCGAATTGCGAAGAGAGCAGTACTTTTATTATATCCTGGGGCGGGTTTTTGCCGTAGGTTTCATGCGCAAGTAATATCTTACTGCCTGTTTCCTGGATCTCTTTTACCGGGCTGTTGATGCAGTCGTTTATTACTTCCATGCCGAGGGTCCCGCTTTGTGCCGGAAAGACCGTTAGCAGGGTTTCTCCCATATCTCGAATGATATCAGCATTATTTTTTTTCAGGGTTAGCAGGTGTGCCATGATCCGGGTAAAGAGCGTCCGGGCTTTTTCTTCCGGCAGTCTGTTTTCTTTCAGGAAGGAACGGGCAAAGATCCGCGTATCCGCGTATGGGGAGGTGACCAGGTCCAGGAGAAAAGTCTCATCATCCATGAAGAGTTCTTTTTTTTCTTTTATCCAGGTAAAGGCCTGATGGCGTCCGGCTCCTAGTACACAGCTTGTAAGAGCCCGGATTATTGATACATCGGGATCTTCTTTGCACAGGACCAGTGCCAGTTCCAGGCCAAGTTCCGCAGTGATATCATAGGGACAGCCAAGCAGTTTGATAACCAGGTCTTGCGAGGGGGAGCTCATAAACTCTTCCGAATCGCGCAATACTTTCACCCCGAAGTTGTGTACGGGCGCGGCCTTGCTTTTTTCCAGAAGCTCCGCCACTACGGGGTACTGTTTGTCCCATAACTCAGGATAGGCTTCTTCCCGTTCTGCCGGCGCCGGGTCTCCGGGTTTATACTCTTCCCGGCAGCGCCATGTTTTGCCCAGGGGAAAATACCGGGGACTGTTTTTATAAAGAATATAGCAAAATGCCCAGAATCCCGCGAAGGAATCATAATGGGTCTCGGTATCGCTCGACCGCCAGCGGCCGCTCTCGTCACGATACCACCGGGATTGTATGCTGGTACGGGGCTTGCCGCCGTTTTTGTCGCTCACCTGCGCCAGTACTGCCGCTGCCATAGAAACATACGCGGGATCGCGTAATTCGGCTAATTGCCGTAAGGTGCGCCATACGCGGCGCCGGAAATAGAGCCTGGTGCCGCTGCCGTAGGCAAGTTTCGCGTCGGGCATTTGCAGGTGTTTTTTCAGTTCGGAACGCCGTACATATTTATAGTTCCCGTTTTTATCGTGTATGTAGTGAGAATAGGTGTCACTGTCGAACATGGCACGGCTTGTTTCAAAGCGGTAGGCTATGAGACTGAATATTTCCGCGTCGAGCCGGTATTCTGCCGCTTTAAAGATATGGCGTATTTGTTTGAAATAATTGGGCTTCATTGGCGCGGTTTTTAACACTTCTATAAGGGCCGCGCGCGCGGTTTCCGAATTGATAAGATAGAGGTCCGTAAGAAGGCTGAATTTTTCTAGCGCTGCTTTTTCCAGGTATTCAAGTACCAATACGCTAAACTCATCTGCGGGACCGCTTACGGCTTTTTTTAGCTTTTCCGGCAGGGCCGCAATAAATCCTTCCCGAAAGGTCTTTACTTCCGCGTCGGGCAGGAGCCGAAGCAGTGCTTCCGCTGTCATGCGCCGGACCATTGGTGATGTTGCTGTATTATTGTATTCCTGCTTGAGCCGTTCGAGGGTCTCTCCTTCGCCGGTGCCGCAGGTTCCCAGGGCACGGACAATGCAGTAATCGCGCAGGTCATCGCCGCTGCCCAGGAGGTTTAGAAGCAGGGGCTCTGCCTCCCGTATGGCAAGCTCTCCGGCCCGCCAGATGACTCGTGAAAGCGGCCATCCTTCTTCTTCTACCGGCTCTGATTCGGTTTGTTTTCGCTTAAAAAATGTTTTTTTGGTTTTTTCCGGTTTTGGCGGCGGCTCTTCTGCCAGCCGTTCCAGGATGACTTTTTCCCGGGGAGTGAGCCCTGTAGTGTCTTCGATTTCCATATTTGCATCTTCGATCTGTTCTGCCGGCGGAAGATCCGGCGCTGCGGCTCCGGGGTCAATGCTTTTGTAGCCTTTTTTTACTTTTGATTCTACCAGTTTGATAAAAGCAGCTTCCGCGTTCTCTCCATCTACAGGAATAACGGTTTTTGTCCCGTCTTTGAGGCTCGATCCGCGCTTGCCGTAGCGGAAGTTAACCACATATTTGTCATCGCCAACTTCACAAAGGTCAACTTCGTAAATTTTATCCGATTTTTCATCCTGAAAATGAAGGGTTGTTTGTTTTACCAGTTTCATAATATATCCTGATGGAGATTGTTATTTTCGCAAAACAGCTCTATATGTATGGTACCTTCAGGGTTTTGTCAATGTTTTTTTAAGGCGCAGGGGAGAGGCATGCCTCTCCCCTGCGCGGTGTTATTTTTTTACGGGATACTTTAAAAAAAATTGTGACGATTTGCCCCTTTTTAACGCTTATATATAGGGATCATTAATATGATCCCGGAGGGTTCACTTTTATATATTTGTGCCCTCACAGGGATCTGGTCCGGACAGGTGTTTGGGATTTTTCTGTGAGGGCTCAACTTTTTTCTTCTCAGGAACAAATAATGAACAAAATGTCAAATGTGTTGGTTTTAATAGTGCTGATATTGGGAATGAGCCTTCTGGCATGCTCCGATATGATCCGTGTCGGCATGGAGAGTTTAAATCCCTTAAATAAAGAAAGTAGTAAAATAATCGTCTATTTTTATTTTGAAGCTGAAAAAAATGATGGACTGAATGAAGATATAATAGCTTCTATTTCCGGGTCGAAAATTACCGCCTATGTTCCCGATCCCGCCGCTCCGTCAGTGTTAACTGCCACCTTCAAAATAAACGGAGTATCAACTAGCGTAAATGGTCTGGAACAGAAGAGCGGTTTAACGGAAAATGATTTTTCTTCCGAATTGGTCTATGTAGTAACAGCGGAAAACGGAAGCAAACAGGAATATACCGTAGGAATTACCAGGGAACCGGACCCAATGCAGCAATTTGGATCGGAAGGCGATGATGAAGCCGTTGATATCGCCATAGACAGCAATGGCAACAGCTATGTTGTGGGCTGGATAGAGGGAAGACTGGGGGCTATTGAGTCAAAAGGCGGCTCCGATATTTGTCTCATAAAATATAATTTATCCGGAGGACGGGAATGGGTCCGGACTTTCGGCGGAGCCGGACAGGATTACGCAAGGGCTGTTGCCCTGGACTCGGACGGGAATATTTATATTGCCGGGTCTGTCGATGGAAACCTGGAAAGCAAAAACGGTATTGGAGAGGAAGATGCGGTACTCATTAAGTGCAATCCGTTGGGAGAGCTTATCCGGACCAGCCGGCTGGGATCGGGTAAGGGTGACTATGCCACGGGATTAGCAATTGACGCGGACAACAATATTACTGTTGTTGGCAATACCCGGGGAGCCATGGCAGGCGCTTCGAGCAATGGCGGATTGGATTTTTTCCTGGCACGATATAATACAGCGGGTGGTCTCATATGGGTCCGGCAGTATGGAAGTACGGAAAATGATTATGTTCAGGATGTGGAAACAGGCAATAACGGATTTTTTTACTGTACCGGGTATACCGACGGCAAGCTTGAAGCAGGAGATATGCCCGGAGTACGGGATATGTTCCTGGCTCTGTATGACTCGGCAGGAATAGAACAATGGATGAAGCAAGTGGGAACCGATGCCGCAGATGAGGGGCATAGTGTTGCTGTTGACAGCGAAGGTTCCTGTTATATCGCGGGCTGGACATCGGGCAGTTTCTCAAGTACGGAGAACTCCGGCGGGGCAGACATGCTCCTGATTAAGTATGATTCCACGGGAGATAGAAAATGGATACGGCAGCCCGGAACAAGTCTGGATGATTATGCCTATGGGGCGGCTGTTGGACTCTCTGGCGGGGTCTTTATTGTGGGCAACAGCAGAGAATCCGAAAATGACACGGAGCAGGAGACCGGGAGGAAAACCATGACTCTACCGGGCAATGACCTGAACCTGGCATACTACTCTTCCGATGGATACGTACTGGATAGCCAACAGTATGGATCAACAGAGGCGGCCGATTACGGCAGGGGCATAGCCGTTAATAGCAACGGCCTTGTTCATATCGCGGGATTTACCGAAGGGGATGTGGATGGATATTCCAGTCAGGGAGGGACCGACCTTTTGTTTATAAACTATACGATAGCTCCTCCCGGTTCTTAGCAGGGGGGGGGAGGTAACCGGTGGCCCTGTGGGCCGGGTTACCGGTGATCGGTCAAAGAATAACACCGGCCAGGGAGTGCGGCCCCTGCGAGGGGATCGGTACGCGTAGGGGCACGGGCGGATGATCCGCTGCATCGCGCCGTGCCCTCACGGTGTTTATTTGGGGTTTAACCCCTCCGTGGTGTTGACCCCCGGGCAATATCTTCGGAAACAGGCCCGTAGAGGCGTTGCACTGCAACGTCTCTGAAACCACCCCGGGTAAGATCCCCGGAAAAAGACCCTATTTAAAAAGAGTTTCTTGAGAG
>JAAENB010000448.1 GCA_024224995.1 bacterium
CTCTCAAGAAACTCTTTTTAAATAGGGCCGGTTCCCGAAGATTTTATCCCGGGGCCATGCTCTGTTTCACGGGGTTGAAACCCCGAGCTACAACACGTCGCCCCGCTGGGGCTATTCTGTCTTGGGTCAGCATTGAACCAATGGTCAACCAATGCCCTGCGGCCGCTTCGGTCCCATACCAGAAATACCCCGCAGGGTCATAGTCATGTAGCCCGGGGATTCACCCCCGGGTAGCCCCATGCTGAAACCGATCCATTTTTTAAAAACAGTTTCTTCCGTATTTTTTCCCGGTCCTCCCGGTTCCCGGAAACAAATATCATTAATTTTATATACGAATATCTGTCAATAATAAAAGTAATAAATTTATTACTTTTATTATTAGTCTTGAATGTGCTACAATGTGTAAAAATAGTACTTGCAAAATAATTGCCCGGAATTAGCAATTGTGCATTAAAATAGGCGCAGCTTCCGCTGCGCGAAGGAGAGGGGGGTTGAGGGGGCGAAGCCCCCTCAACCCCCCTCTCCTTCGCGGCGCGGAAGCGCCGCAAGGAGTAAGATATGGCAAAAAAAACAGTACCGGGGCCGGAAGGCGGAGACCAGATTGTATTTGGCGTTGTAAAAGTGAACAATAAAGGACAGGTTATTATACCGGTAGATCTGAGAAATGAGCTGGGCATCAAAGAAGGAGACCAGCTGGTAGCGGCCAAAACGAAAGATGGAGACGGGGTTTTATTGCTTAAAATGAAGGCACTAAATGAGATGTTTTTAAGCAGCCGGGCCTATGAAACGGATTGATAAAATTCTTGATTATGCTATCGTTCCGGTATACTATATTTATATATATATACTCAATCGGAGGAAGCGGTCATGGGGAAAAAATTTATCGGACTGATATTAATTCTTTTTTTAGGTTCCATGGTTGAGGCACGAAGCTTCAGTAAAAGGGATAAAGAAGCATTTGTAAAAGCTGCCGCATCGTACCGGGGTAAATCCCGGATGCAGAGTTATATAAACCGGGGCATCAATATTAACGTGAAGAACAGGGCCGGAGATACAGCCCTGCTTGCTGCCTGCAAAAATAAGTATTTTCCAATGCAGAATATCACCTACCTCATTCAAAAAGGAGCGAATGTTAACCTGAAAGATAGAGGCGGAAATACCGCTCTTCTGTATGTCTGCCAACGGATCTCTTCAGCAACTCCCGATTTTGTCCGGAAAATGCTGCAGCGTGGAGCCAGGGTAAATGAGCGGAACAGGAAAGGAGAGACCGCCCTCATGTACGCGGTCCGGAACGGCCTTACCCAGGTAATCCGAATGCTCATAGACAAGGGCGCAAACCCGGCAATAAAGGACAGCTCCGGGAATACAGCCATGACATACGTGGGAAAAACTTCCACCTACTCATACAAGAGGGCTGCCGGAGATAGCTGGCGTGATACCGATTTCAAAGTAATTATCAAACTGCTTAAAAACAAGGGAGCAAAGGTCAATGTCCCCAATAAAACAGGAAGCACCGAGCTTCATTACGCTGTTCAAAAAAATCGACCCCATATTGTGCGGGAACTGACTGCTGTTGGGGCAAATCCCAATATGAAGGATTCAAAAGGAAATATCACGCTCCACTACGGGGTTGAGTATGAATACATAAACGATCCGCTGCTTGAAGCGGGGGCAAATCCCAACATCAAGAACAATGCCGGAAGCACTCCTTTTATATTGCTGGCCAGAAGCGGGCAGCAGTTTAAACTCAATACGGTGAAAAGTTATTTTAGCAAAAGCAAACACGATATTAAGCTTGATATCAAGGACGCGAAAGGCAATACCGCGTTAATGCACGCGGTGCAGCATGTTTTTCACAGCACAACAGGCTCATTAATAAAAATGCTCGTTGACAAAGGAGCAAATCTAAATCTAAAAAATAATAAGGGGCTAACCCCGCTCGCTGTTGCCATGGACGGCTCTTCCTTTGAGTCGGCACTCTATATTCACAAGAAAGGGGGGAAGATCAACCAGGGCACAAAACGCGGAAGGGAACTGCAATTCCTGCTGGCAACGGCGCTGGGCGATATTCCCGAAATGAAACGGCTCATTGGAAAGAGAGTCAGTGTCCGGAGAGCAAAGACCGGGGAGCTGCGGCAGCCGGCTATTTTTGTAGCGGCTCAGCGCGGGCAGCTGCAAGCAGTAAAATTCCTGGTTAGTAAGGGAGCAAAAGTACGGGACGTGGCACGCTACCGGCACACCCCCCTTATTATTGCCAGTGAAAAGGGACACCTGGATGTGGTAAAATACCTGGTGCAGAAGAGAGCCAGGATCAATTATGTAGGCGGGTACTTAAGCAGTATGTCTCCGCTTATTGAATCCTGTGTCAAGGGCCATAAAGATGTAGTAACATACCTGCTCAAAAAAAGAGCAAATCCCAACCTGCCGAATAGGGACGGAACAACACCGCTTCATTACGCCATTGTAGGCAATAGCCCCGACATAGTACGGCTCCTGCTTCAAAAAGGAGCAAATCCTAACCAGAAGAATAAGTACGGAGCAACACCGCTTGGTTCGTCCGCGAATTACGCGAAGTCTCCACGGGAATCGGTTAAGATATTGATTAATTACGGCATCAACCTTGAGGCACCAATGGATATTTTTGGAAGTACAATACTTATGCACTATGGGCAAAAAGGCGATCTTGAAATGATTAAATTTGCCATGAAAAAGGGCGCTAAAGTAAATACTGCCAATTCACGGAAAGAAACTGCTCTTACCTATGCTATCCGCGGTAAACAGCCTGCTATTGTCCGGTATCTTTTGAGTAAAGGAGCCAGGATACAAAAAGGGAATAACAGCACCCCTCTTATAGAAGCGGTAATCGCCGGGAATACCGAATCTGCTGAGCTTATTTTGCGGAAAGGCGTAAGAATTAATGAAAAAAATAAATTTGGAGTCTCTCCTATCTCTGCCGCCGTGGCTAGAAAAGATAAACCAATGGTTGAGCTTTTGATCCGCTATAAAGTCAATGTAAAAATCAAGGACCGCCGTGGAAAGGGCCTGGTGTATAAAGCGCGCTTGAATAAATCCGAAGATATAGTGCGGCTTTTGTTAAAAGCCGGAGCGCCCGATGGCGGGGGAAGACGCGTGGTATCGCGCAGGGTAGTAAAGACTACTACCACTAAAGCCAGTTTTAACGGCAATGACTATATCAATTTTTTAAAGGCGGCAAAATCGGGGAAGACTGCTGTGGTGAAAAGTTATCTCACCAGGGGAATGAATCCCAATATTTCTATGGCTGCCCCGGGAGTGGACCCCAATCATACACCGCTTATGCTTTCTGCCAAATACGGACACGCGGAGATTGTAAAACTCCTGATTAAACACAAGGCATACGTTAACCTGCCGAATAAAAAAGACGGCAATAAAACAGCTTTGAAATACGCACAGTCCCGTGGGCACGGAAATATAGTTAAGATTCTAAAGCGGGCGAGGGCACGGTAGGGAAAGTAATCGGAGGGCCACCGATCACTTTTCTTTAAGGTACTTCACCAAAAGAACCTCGTTGCCTTTTTCGTTGAATTCAATGACATCGAAGACTTCTCTAACAAGGAGCAGACCCCTGCCGTGGTAAAGGTCTTCTGGGGATGTGTCCTCACCGGGCTGTGTGATTCTTTTGTGATCAAAGCCCTCGCCTTCATCGGAGACCCGGTAAGAGACCATCTCTCCGGTTAAAGAGTATTCTACCGTAACTTTTTTATCTTTGTACCGGGGATCATGCTGGCGTTCTTTAATAAACTGGAAATAATTGTTATTTTTCAGGGCCTCGGTCTTTTCCCATGACTGGATATTCAGATTTCCATGTTCAATAGCATTAATGAGAATTTCCCTGGTGGCGAGTTTGAGGGGCGCGATTTCCGAAGGAGGCATATATTTGCTGACATTGTGAGTAAGCCGTTGACTGAGGAGCTCAATATTGCTCAGAAAGTTGTTAATATAATAGGTAGAGTTTTCCGGACCCAGGAACTGGAGAATAATATCATCGGCCTCCTCAGAGGCTTTCCCAAGTATGTCGGTTTTTTTCCCCGATTTAATGTATTCCAGTTTAACCGAAAGTTCTTTTGGTTCATGCCCGTAGCGTTTTTTAAAGCTGGTATTAAATGATATGGTAGTATGAGTTTTTTTCATATCCGATATATATTCATCAATAATATCCCGGGTAATGTGCCGGCTAACATAGGGAGCTTCTTCAATAAGATCGAGCAGATTTTTTTGAAGTATCTCTTCTTTCCTGTATCCCAGCTGTTTTTCAACAGCCCTGTTCACTGTTAAAAAGTTCAGGTTTTGGTCCAGGGAAAAAATAATATCCCCGGTATTTTCAACCAGATGCCGGTATTGTGTCCTGGCTTTGGCCAGTTTTTTTTCAATGTGATTTATTTTATCTGCCAGGCCCAGGGAGAGGAGCAGTACCTGGAAGACCGAACCAATCTGAAAACCATTGGCAGTAACAAAGTTGAGCGGCAGGATGCCGAAGCTTTTGAGAAATGCCATAAAACCGCCAAGGAATATAAACCCGGAAGAAAAAGCAATATAGAGACTCTGTCTTGATTTTTTAATAACAGCAAGGTAGATTACCATTGATATGAGTGCCAGGCCGCTTATACCTAATAACACTGACGCGATGATGCTGCTTATCATAACATCCTTATAGAAGAGAGAGAACAGGGAGAACCCGACCAATAGAACGGAAAACCCAATGAGGATATTGTCTGCTTTGCCAAGGTATTTCCAGGTGCCGATAAAATGCCGTGAAAAGGTAATAGCTAAAAATAGCCCTGTTCCTATAAAAAATAGCCTGCCGTGATTTTCCCACCACACTGCTGAAGGCCAGAAGAACTGGAAGCCGATTCCATAATAACAGATTACGTACATTGCGAAAAAGGCAAGATAGAGGGAAAAGAGCAGGTAACTTAAATCCTTAATGGTAACTGACATTACAAAATTGTAAAGAAACATAACGACTAAAATAGTAATATATATCCAGAGAATAATGGTTTCTTTTTCCCGGTAAACCTGGAATGATTCGGGAGCCATGATTTTTAAATCAATTGCCATGGGGCTTGAAGTTTTATACCGTAAATAGTATGTTTTCTGTTCTCCCGATTGTGTTTCTACGGGAAAGGCGAAACTCCGGTAAAATACAGGCCTGGTATCAAAGGGATAGTTGTCCCCGGTCTGGAGATAGAGGTATTTCCCGTTTTCAGTGGGTAAATAGAGGCGAATATCATCAATATAGGAGTAAAACTGGTCTAAATACCACTCAACTGTGTGAACAGTATCATTTTTAACGGTAAACCGGAACCAGAACGCACTCCTGGTATAACCAAACCCGGGAGATTTTTTTTTAGACCGGGTCCAGTTTATTTTTTTCGCGTCTTTTGGGTTGATGAGGTCATAAACCGTGAGACTCCCGGTTTTATCTTCCAGGTAATCCAGGTGTTTGCCGAGTTCAATAGTATCAAGCCCATAATCCAGAATAATGGGCTCTGCCCATAGAAACCCCGGTATGAATATAGACAGAAATATTAAAGGCCACAGCCTCATGAACCCTCCCGGCTTACGATAAAATAGACTATACAGAGCCTTTTATTATAGTGATAATAAATCTATTAATCAAGCAAATTAGCTATTTTTTCTTATTTGATTTGTCGTAAGAATAAGTAATATTTTGTCCGAATTTGTTAAAATAATTGTTGCAAGAAGACTATTATAAGAAAAAATGGCCGAATATGGAGAGGTTATAATGAAGATATATGTCGCTTTTGATGATACCGACACTCTAGATTGCGGACGAGGCACTGGAAAGCTTGCCCGCTGGTTTAAAGATGAATTACCGGATCAGTGTACCCTGCAGGGAGTAGTCCGCCAGCAGCTTCTTGTGGAAGATTCCATCCCTATGACATCTCACAACAGTTCTTTATGCGATATAATAGAAGCTCCTGATGAGTCCTATAAAGATATTCTTATTGAACGGGCAATTGCTCACATAAAGAATCATTACTTTGAAGGAAGTGACCCCGGTCTCTGTGTGGCATCTGAACATGATGCCGGTCTCCATCGCCTTACCGCTTTTGGGATCAGGTGTACCGATTCGGTTGTTACGCAGAAAGAGGCGCTTACTGCTGCTTCCGGAATGCATCTCTCCGGCCACGGCGGTACTAACGGAGGAATTATCGGCGCTGCTGCCGCAATCGGGCTTACTGTTTATGGGCAGAGCGGCCGTTTTGTAGATTATAAAAAAATACGGGAATTCCCTTCTTCCAGTCCGGTAGAGGACCTGGTAAATATGGGGCTTAAGGTTTTTTCAGTTAATCGCCATGCCGAGCTCATGCGGCCCGGAGATATTGTAGACAACCAGGGATCGCTGCGGCCTCATCTCCTGGGAAAAGAGGTTGTTCTCCCGGTTATTGCCACGGGAAAAAACAGGTGGCGTACCATTCACGAAAAGATTCCCGTATAAGAATTTATTCCAACGAATGAAAGATTCAACTCGATTACTGCGCTATATTCTTGCACAAAAGAAAAAGATTCTCTTTGGGATTTTTGCCACCATTGGAATGGCTGTTGCCGAGACCTTAACAGGCGGACTTTTTAAGATCTTAACCGATTCTCTTACCAAACTCTATAAAAAAGCGCCGCATTTTTCCGAAGAAACAATAAAAATTCCGTTCAAGATCACTATCCCCATACCAATGGTGAAAGAAAAAATCACTCTTTTCGAAACGCGGGTTACTGGCTATGAATCGATTATCAAAATGATAATTATTTTATGCCTTGTTTTTCTGCTTTTTTCTTTTTTCTATAGTTTATCGCGCTATTTGCGTGAGATCTATATGAATTATGCCATGCAGAAGATCTTACAGAAATTCAAAGAAGATATTTACGCGGTAATTGTCCGCCTGCCAAAAAAGTTTTTCGACACGCATCAAACCGGGGATACCATTTCCCGCGTAACCTTTGACGTGGCCATGCTTTTGGAAGTGCTTAATATTTTAATAGAAATATCCAGGGCCGGGATCTACTGTCTTATTATTCTGCCCATACTGTTTTATATTAACTGGAAGATTACGCTCTGCGCCATAATTTTTTTCCCCCTTTCTTTCTTCATTATTAATTATTTCCGTAAAAAGATTAAAATAGTAAGTAAAAAAATTACCGACAATGTGGGCGATTATACGGCCTTCCTGGAAGAAAAAATTAACGGTTTTATGCTGCTAAAATCCTGCAATACCGAAGATACTGAACTGGAAGAATTTAAAAACCTTGTTGATTATAACTTCAGGAAGAACTATAAAAATATCACCCTGCTTCATATTCTAAAACCCTCAAATGAGTTCCTGGCTAGTGCCGGCATGGCCATTATGATCTTTTACCTGGGGTATTCTCTTGTTAAGGGGCAGAGTACCCTGGGAAACAGTATCTTTTTTCTTTTCCTGGTTAAAACCCTGTATAAACCAATAAAAAAAGTGGCTATGGCAATGGGGCAGTTGCAGGTTGCCCTGGTGAGTACGGGCAAGATCTTTCGCCTTCTGAATGAAGACCGGGAACAGGAGCTGATCTTGCCAAACAGAAGCAGTGAGTTGTCCGGTATGGGGTCTATTGAATGTAAAGACCTGGTTTTTTCTTACAATGAACAGGAGCTCCCGGTCTTAAACAATATTTCTATGAACGCGGAAAAAGGCAGTCTTGTTGTTATCGCGGGCGAATCGGGCAGCGGCAAATCCACCCTGCTGCATTTAATTCCCCGGTACTATAACAGCACTGCCGGAGCTGTCCTGGTAAATGGTATCCCCACAGGGGCAATTCCGCTTTCCCTGCTCAGGGGAAAGATCGCTTTTGTGCATCAGAAAAAGTTTTTTTTCTCAGGCTCTATTGACTATAATGCCTCCTACGCCCTTGATTCCATGCCTTCATCCGAAGAATTGCCTCTTCCTATTCGGTCCTGGCATAATGAATTTTTGAATAATAAAGATGTTCTTATTGGAGCCGGGGGGAGAGAACTGTCGGCAGGGGAAAAGCAGCGGCTTTCCATTGTACGGGCTTTTTTGCAAAAGAGAGAAGTTCTTATTATGGATGAGCCCTCTGCCAACCTGGATGAAAAATCGAAACAGGATCTGTACCGGCTCCTGGAACTGCCGTTCCCGGACCGGGTTGTTATTGTGGCAACCCATGACCGGGAGATTATTGATATGGCAGATGTTGTGTACACACTGAAAAACGGTTCCGCTACAGTTCAGCGGAACCGTCTATGAAATTGTAAAGAGGCATGCCACTTATGCCTCCTTATGTTCCCTGTTACCACCGGGGAAGAGTTTGCTGATTATTTTCCCATGTTCCATCACCATTTGATACAAGTGTTTTTATATCCAGCTGATAAAAATTTGAGGGATTATAATATGCTGCTACAATATCAGTTTTTCCGTCACCGCTAAAATCATTAGCAAACATTTCCTTTTCGTCGGTACACATAAAACCCCATGGAGTATAGTGAACCGGCTTAACCTGCCATGTCCCATCACCATTGGAGATTAGTGTTCGTACTTGAAACATATTATCCTGGTAATAATCAAAGGCAAAAGCAATATCGGTTTTTCCGTCACCATCAAAATCTTTGACAAGTATTTTCTTTTCGTCAGTACACATCTTACCCCAGGGAGTAATTTGTTCCGGCTTAACCTGCCATGTGCCGTCACCATTGGAGATTAATGTTCTTACATGGAGTAAATTATCTTGATAATGATCAAATGCAATGACAATATCGGTTTTTCCGTCACCATTAAAATCGTCAACAAGCATTTTTTTCTCATCAGTACACATTAAGCCCCAGGGAACAATTTGCTCCGGCTTAACCTGCCATGTTCCGTCACCATTGGAAATTAATGTTCGTACATGGAGTAAATTATCTTGATAATGATCAAAGGCAATGGCAATATCGGTTTTTCCGTCACCATTAAAATCTTTAACAAGCATGTTTTTTTCATCAGTACACATTAAGCCCCAGGGAACAATTTGTTCCGGTTTAACCTGCCATGTGCCGTCACCATTGGAAATCAATGTTCGTACATGGAGTAAATTATCTTGATAATGATCAAAGGCAATGGCAATATCGGTTTTTCCGTCACCATTAAAA
>JAAENB010000449.1 GCA_024224995.1 bacterium
AGTAATACCTCTGCAGAACGTTCGGAACTCGCTCCGCTCAAACAGCCTCACAACCTGCCGAGGCATCACTCCCGGTAGGCATAATTTACATTCCGAACTACGTTTTTTTTTTTATTTTGACACGAACGACCCTGTATATCTGGTTGCGACCCCTGCGAGGGGAAAAAATACGTCACAGACTAAATAGTATTGCGATCTGCATCTGGCCTGGAAGTATCCCTCTTCTAAATGTGAGGACTGTTTGAGCGGAGCGAGTTCCGCAGCATTTAGAAGAGGGATGCTTCCAGGCCCGCTCACTTGCACAATTTAGTTTCTTGAGAGTTACCACATAGCGAGGGGTTTTTAACTCCTCGTTATGAAGATGGAGGCTCCGGATTTTCATTATTATTTTCTTTTGCTGCCTTTTTTTCCTGTATTTTTTTCCGGATCTTGAATCCTACGTACGCGGCAAACAGCACACCAAGAATTATTCCAACAATAAGATTATATTTTGCCATAATACTGTCAATTTCTTTCAATGCGTCTTCCCAGTTATCTCCCATAAGATATCCAGCATGAATCCAGATGAAATTCCAGACCCCGGCGCTTAAAAGGGCCAGGATAAAAACACGAAGAGCTTTTAATTCGGATATTCCCGACACCAATGATATTACCGATCGAACTCCGGGGAGAAAACGGTTTATGAGAACAACATAATAACCGAATTTGGCGAATTTTTCTTCTGCTGCAATAATGCTTTCTTTAGGGAAAAACCTGAAGTTTTTTTTCATAAAGTATTCCCGTCCCAGGTATCCTCCAAGATAATAGAGGCCCATAAAACCGAGAACACTGCCCAGGGTTGTGCATAGGTAAACCAGGGCATAGTTTAATTTTCCTGCTCCAACAAGAAAAGCTCCAAAAGCCGTAATTGTATCTCCCGGAATTGGTGGAAAAAGGTTTTCCACAATAGCGCTCAGAAACAGGGCGAGGTATATAATGACAGGTGACGATTGTCCATCAAGGTATTTGATAAATTCGTGTACATATTCTTGCATTATTTTTTTCCGTATATGTTGATTTTTATATATCGCGTTTTTTTATCGCAGAACAGGTATTATAGCTGTTTTTGGAATATTCGTCAACCAAAAATGTTTTGGGGTGAGAATTCCAAATTTATTTGATTTTGGCTTGTCAAAATATGCTGCTATGTTACTATATCTCCTGATTTTATATTTTTAGGGGAGTTTTTGATGGAATGGCAGGACGTTTATAAACAGCTTGATCCAAAAAAGCCGTTATCGTCTCATGACGAACGGCTTGAAAAAAAGTTATATCTTAATGATTTTTTTAATACTGTTAAAGATATAACTGTACTGAACTGCGAAAATAATGCCAAGCTTCTGCTTTCCGGGCATACGGGCTGTGGTAAATCAACCTTTCTTAATCTCCTTGCCGACGATGACAAAATAAAAAAAGAGTTTTTCCCGGTAAAATATTCCATTAGTGAACTCCTTAATCCTGAGGATATCGATCATATCGACATTATGCTCTCTATCGTTGTCCAAACTCTGGTATCTCTTCCTGAAGAAAAGATCAAAAAGGTTGATGCCCTGGTAAAAAAGGTTGAGGAGCTGGCTTTGCGGCTTCAATCACTGGTTGAAGAGGTTGAAGAGACTTCCCTGGAACGCGATTCCGAAATTGGCGGAGAGGGGGCCTTTGGGCTGAGTTTTGGCTTTCTTAAATCAAAGCTTTTTTCGACTTACAAACTGAATGACCAATCTCGGAAAACAGTCAGGACTCATTATAAGACTAAAATTTCTGATTTCATTTTTCTTATTAACTCTGTGATGGGTCTTGTTGAAACCCATCTTAAGAAAAAACTTTTGATCCTTATTGATGACACGGACAAGATTGCCCTGGACAGGGGGCTTGAGGTCTTTTATACCAACGGGCATCATCTTTCTGCCATTGATGCCAATATAGTTTATGTTATCGATCTTTCAATAACCACCTCTTCAAAGTACCCGGCTATACGGGGTAAATTCGATGCCGAAGAGTTTTTCCCTGCTGTTAAGATTATGGAAAAAGATAATAAAACTATAAACGAAAAGAATATGAAGATCTTTAAAGAGATTGCCGGAAAAAGGATTCCCGGTGAATTTATTGATGATGAAGTTCTTGCAGAGGCTGTTATCTGTTCCGGGGGTGTTATTCGGGAATTTCTGAGAATTCTGAATTATGCTGTTTTTAATGCCAAAGGTAAAATCCGTGAAGACAGTATTGAACATGCCAGGGTGAAGATTGCCAATCAATATAACCTCAAAGGAGATGATACCAAGCTTCTTTTTCAAATATTAAAAGACCCCGATTATATTGCCAGGGAACTTAAAAGTGACACTGAGGAAATATTGCTTGATCTGCTTCATATTCAAGCTTTGTTCCAGTACCGGAATGGGGACATTAAATGGTACCGCCCTCACCCGGTGTTTATCGACTGGCTTTATAAGCTGCATGGGTAAGGGGCTGGTGAAAGGGTATGCCAGCTGCATTATCGGTACATGACAGGCTTTCGCTTCAAAATCTTTGTGATTTAATATCTCTTAACAGTGACAGGGGAGGAATATATTTTCTTGTTTCCCCGGAAGAAAAACTGGTTGAGGTCTTTGATTTTTTTGAGAAAAATCTAACCCCCATTACGTTGGAAGAAATGGACCTTCCTCCCTTTCTCGATCTCCTGGTCCGGGTCGATTTTCTTCTTGAGAAGGCGCCGGGTCTTTCAAAAGAGCGTCTCTTTTTCGCGTCTATTCACAATCTTAATCCCCATCAGCTGGACAAACTGCTCCAGAGCCTCAATGTAAGAAGAGAATTTATTCCTCGCAAGCATATCAATCTTCTCGTTGCTCTTGATGAAAAACATTTCTCTGAGGTTCAGAGGACGGCGAA
>JAAENB010000450.1 GCA_024224995.1 bacterium
CGAGCTGCATCTGGCCTGGAAGTAGTATGGGCTCTTTGGGTTGTGAGGACTGTTTGAGCGGAGCGAGTTCCGGAGCAATCCAAAGAGCCCATACTACTTCCAGGCCCGCGCACAAGCAAAATTTAGTTTCTTGAGAGAGGAGAAAATATGAATATTCATAGAGCGTCAATTATCAACATGTTTATAACCGGAAGCTTCGCGCTTTTGTGCTCGTCTGTTATATATCTCGGGGACCAGGAGCCGGTTAAAATTTCGTTTGGAATAGTAATATACCCCTTATGTTATTTCGCCTCAAGAATCGTGCTGCGGTTAAATCTTAAAGTCGCTGCTCTCCAGGTGTTCCTTGGTTTTTTCCTTGGAGGGGGCCTGGCTATTGCGCTAATGGCAGTGGTTGTTTTGCTTTCTTCTGTTTTTGGTAAAACATTTGGGAGCCATATTGGATATGAAATTGTCTGGTTATTTACCGGGGGTTTCGCCTTTATTATTGGTTCAATATCAGGACTGGTGCTAAATATTATAAAAAGAGTCAAAATGTGATTTGAGACTCTATTTCTCTCTTTTTTTTACTTTTTTTAAGGAAAATAAAAAAAATTTGTGCGTTTAAGCGCTGAACTGTATTAATAATTATTAGAACTATTTACCTGGAACATGGTTTTGGAAGGTTTTTTTACTTGTATTTTAGAAACGTATTCAGTAAATTGTACTTAATAAGTGTTAAGGTGGTTGGGAGATGGGAAAAAAAAGATCAAAAGAGGCACACGAAGAAAAACGGCTAATTCGCTTTGACTGGGCCATGAAAAACATGCTGCGGGACAAGGCAAATTTCGACATCCTTGAAGGGTTTCTTTCTGCCCTGCTAAAAATAGATATCACAATTATTCAAATCCTTGAAAGTGAGAGTAACCAGGAGAATGGCGGGGACAAGTTTAACCGGGTCGATTTGCTGGTTGAAGACAACAAGGGAGACCGTATCCTCATTGAAGTGCAAAACGAACGAGAGGTCCATTTCCTGGAACGGGTTTTGTTCGGGAGCTCCAAGCTGATCGTGGAGAACCTGAAGCTGGGGCAGCCCTATGAAAAGATTAAAAAGGTCATATCTATTAGTATTTTATATTTTGTCTTTGGCGAAAGCATAGACGATTACCTTTATTACGGAACAACAGATTTTGTAGGGGTACACAGCAAAACAAAGCTGAGACTGGAAAGAAAGGAGCAAGAGGCTGTTACCACGATTGAATCAAAAGATATTTTTCCTGAGTATTATTTAATTGAAGTAAAGAAATTTCAGGACATTATAAATAGCGACCTTGATGAGTGGAT
Source organism: bacterium (assembly GCA_024224995.1). The sequence goes on from JAAENB010000450.1 coordinate 1,321, forward strand.
CTATTTTTTCAAGAATGAATCGGTCCGCGATGACTTTAAAGCCAAAAATATTGACAAAGCCAAAGAAAAGCTGGACATGCTTAAAATGAACCGCATTGAACGGAAGAGATATGAGCGGTATTTGAGTAATCTTGCCAGTGAGAAAGACATAATCGGGGGGGCTTATGGCGACGGCCGGTCAGATGAAAAAGTAGAGCTCATTGTCCGAATGTGCGGCGAAGGCATTAATCTTGAAACTGCCGCAAAAGTAGCAGAAGTTTCAATTGAACAGGTGAAAGACATTCTTAAAAAGGCAGGTTAGTCTCATCGCCAGATCCTGAATTCCACCCTGCGGTTCATATCGGCAAGCTTTTTTCCTTCTTTCACAACCATGGGATCCTTGATCCCCATTCCGATAACGATGAAGCGCCTTTTCGGCAGTTTTAGCTTCACCAGGTAATCCCGCACCGCTTTAGCCCTGGTAATACTCAGTTTGTAGCATTCTTTCGCGGACCCTTCTTTATACGCGTGACCAATAATTTTGATCCGTACTTTTTTATTTTCCCGCAGGGAATTGATCATCTTATGGAGGTAGGGGAAATATTCCAGGTTAATCGTTGATGATCCTTTGCCAAAGTAAACGGGTCTAAAAACAGTCTTTGACGGTTTTTTACGGACTACAGGTTCTTTTTTCTTCACCGGTTCCTTTTTTGTTTTGCTTGCCGGTTTCTTCTTTTTGGGAACCAGCTCCAGGACATAATCGGAAGTCTCTCTTTTTCTTATTTCGATCCGTTCGCTGAATGGCTGGTATTTTTTGTGATCTGCCTTGAGTACGACCCAGTTGACATCCGTCTTTGGCCTGATCTTAAATTGACCTTCTGCATCGCTTCTTTTCGTGATAATGCGGACCGGTTTGCCTTTTGATGATTTTTTCAAATAGACAATAAACTTCGCCCTCTGGGGTTTTTGGCTTTTGCTGTTCAGAGCGGTAAACTTCATAAGAGTTGATTTCTTTGATTTTTTAACAAACGGTCTCGCGTACCTTCTCCGCTTCGAAGGGCCGGTATCTTTTTTCACCGGCGGTTCTATTTTCGTATCACTGGCAGTATCTTTTTTGATCTTAATACGGACAGGTGTTTCCCGGGTGCCGGTATCTATTTTTTTCCGGTATTTTCGCGTGGTGATCCTGCCCGAAAGCAGGGCAGTATAGATATCATATTCTCCCAGACCGCCGGGCCTGTTGGAACACAGGTAAATTCTGTTCCTGATCTCCGTGAGAAACATTTCATTGTCGTCGGAATTGATACCTGGGCCCAGGTTAATAAGGTCTCTGAAGCGTTCGTTTTTATAGTGAATAAAATAAATATCCCAACCGCCGTAACCGCCCGGTCTGCGGGAAGAGAAATAGAATCCCGCTTTATCGTGAGAGGGAGTAAAGGCAAGATCGTAATTGCCGGAATTAATAATAGACGGCAGTTCTTTAATATCGGTATAATAGCCGTCCCTGAGCGTGGCGCGCATGATTTTTGATTTATAGAGTTTTTTAAAGGGCCACCGGGTAAAATAGAGATATTTCTGGTCGGAGCTGAGGCTGGGAGTCCTTTCGTTTTTGATGGAATTCGCGTTACCCGGGATCCACTCCGGTTTGGTCCATTTCCCGTTCACCAACTCGGAAATGTAGAGATCATAGGTGATCCGGACCTTGCCGTCCGAGGTAACCGGGGGCCACCAGCTGCCCCTCCTGTCGGAGGCAAAAATAATGGTAGAGCCGTCAGGGGTGATATAGGGAGTTTCGTCGTTAGCCCCGGAATTAATTTCTTCGAGATATTCCGGCTTGGTCCAACGGCCGTCTTCGAACCGGGAAAGAAAAATATTATGATCGCTTTCCGTGGGAAGTCGTGAATCGTAAACCATAATTTTCCCATCTGCAGTAATGGAAGGGCAGAAATCATCCCCTGTAGAATTTACCGTGGGACCGAGATTCGTGAGCTTTTTACTGTTAAGGGGCTCCTTGACCAGGGCCGTGAGCGTGAAAAAAGAGAAAAACAGGGTACCCAAAAAGAGAATGATAAAAAACCTGGAATGTTTAACATGATAATTAAATTTTTTACTCAGGGTACTATATCTCTGTGTATGATATTTGGGATCTATATTCATTAAATCTTATTTACCGTTTGTTTTCCGGTTATTCGCCGGTATTTTTATATGTTTTATATATGATACTGAATCTCTTATATATAGTCGATATTTATTTTCCTTTTCTACAGCTTTTTAATTATTTTTTTTATGTTGAACGCCGATAAAAAAAACGGAGAACTCAGGAGGTTTCGATGCGCTCTATATCTACAGTGTTATTAATAATATTTTGCATACTACTATTTGGTGAATATACGGCATTCTCCAGGGAGCATTATGAGGATTACCGGTCCGACCGCAAGCGGTACGAGAGAAGAGACCGGCCATTGTCGGAGATACGTGAAGAGGACAGGGAAGATATTCTGGATGACCTCAGGGGTGCGGTCCGGGAAGAGATCGATGAGTCCATGAGCAAGGAGCGGAAGGCCAGCAAAAAAAAGATCGATGAAAGCAAGCTGATCCAGGATGTACGGCAGATTGTTCGGGAAGAGATCGAGGATGCCATAAAGATCAAAGACAGCGCCTATTTAAAAGCGGGAACCTGGGAGGTTGGCGGATTTTTCTCTTTCCAGGTAAAAGCCCTGGCCGGCAGCACTGCTGATAACAATACAAAACTGAAGCTTTTTCCCATGGTAAGTTATTTTCTACTCACCAACCTGGCCCTGGGATTGAAAGGAGAAGCGGACCTTAATCTAACAACCGGGACCCAGAGTTATACCGTAGGACTTGGTCCCCAGTTTATATTCGGGATCGACAAAGCGGATGAGATTTGTTTTTATACGACTATTTCTCTTGGCGTGAGTATAGACACATCGCGTTCGAGTTCTCTTGGATACCGGTTTGCCAATGAACTGGGAGTTAAATTTGTTTTAACCAGCGGCGTGATCCTTAATACGGGACTCATGCTCGTATTCGACAACGGCGGCGACAGTATGACAGGTTTTCAAAATTTGATCATCCCCGCTATTGGCATCACCGCGTGGTTTTAGTAAAAACCGGTTTACAGCGATTTATACAGGAGAGTTCCCGGTATAAAGACCGGGATATCGCTCTTATTGTTAATCATACGTCAGTTACCGCTTCACTGGAGTATAGCTGGGACGTGCTGACCCGTCAGGGAATACCGGTCAAGCGGGTTTTTTCTCCGGAGCATGGTCTCTTTGGAACAGAGCAGGACCAGGACCCGGTGGAAAAGGAACCGGCGTTTCCTTTTGAGATAGTGAGTCTTTATGGAACCTCATATGAAACCTTAATTCCGGAAAAACACTACCTTGAAGACATAGACCTTGTTATTTTTGATATCCAGGATATTGGGACACGGTATTATACTTTTGTGAATACCATGATCCTCTTTATGCAGGCCATAAAGGATATGGACATTGAGTTTATGGTTCTTGACAGGCCCAATCCTCTGGGCGGGACGCGGATCGAAGGGCCCCTGTTAGCTGCCGGGTATGAGTCTTTTGTGGGGATTTTCCCCATCCCCGTGCGTCATGGCCTCACTGCAGGTGAGCTTGCTGTTATGGCAAAAGATTTTTATAAGCTTGATATCACCCTTACGGTTTTTGAAATGGAAGGCTGGACCAGGGACATGCTCTTCCCGGATACCGGACTGCCCTGGATTCCGCCTTCTCCGAATATGCCCACTGTAAGCACGGCCGCGATTTATCCCGGCTTATGCCTCCTTGAAGGGTTGAATATTTCCGAAGGCAGGGGAACCACAACCCCTTTTGAGATGATTGGCGCGCCATTTATTGATCCCTATACTCTGGCCCGGAATTTGAACGAACTTACGCCGGAAGGGCTTTATTTTCGCCCTGTATATTTTATTCCTACGTTTAATAAGTACGCCGGAGAGGTATGCGGCGGAGTCTTTATTCATATAACAGACGCGGCAATGTGCAAGCCCTTTCTCGCGGGAGTCTCCATTGCCGCCGTACTGAACAAACTCTATCCCGAATTCGAATTTTTAAGCGGGGTTTACGAGTTTAACACCACTCATGCGGCTTTTGACCTGCTCTCGGGCAGCTCACGCGTACGCGAGATGATCCTGGCTGGTGAGTCAGTGAAAGCGATTGGATCGACCTGGGTGGAAGATGAAAAAGAGTTTGAGAAGTTGAAGCAGGGGTATCATATATATAAGGTATATTGACCCGGAATGTAAACTATGCCCGGAGCAATACCTCTGCGGAACGTTCGGAACTCGCTCCGCTCAAACAGCCTCACATTCCGCTGAGGCTTCGCTCCGGGCATAGTTTACATTCCGAATTACGTTTTTCGGTATATTAAGACACGACCAACTCCGTGTAGCGGGGAAAAAATAGAACAGAAACTAAATTTTGCGAGCTGCATCTGGCCTGGAAGTAGTATGGGCTCTTTGGGTTGTGAGGACTGTTTGAGCGGAGCGAGTTCCGCAGCAATCCAAAGAGCCCATACTACTTCCAGGCCCGCG
>JAAENB010000451.1 GCA_024224995.1 bacterium
ACATCTGCGGAGGTATTGCTCCGGCCATAGGTTACATTCCGGGTTGATATACCTTATATAGCCCGCTCTGCGGGGTCAGGTGCTCTCAAGAAACTCTTTTTAGACAGGGCCAGAAACCAGCCAGTAAAGGCGTTGCACTGCAACGTCTCTCAGAACCAAACCCTTGCCGGAGCATCTTCGGAAACAGACCCCGGTATCGACACAGTTTCTTCCGTATTTTTCCCGGCCAGCCGGGTCAGGTGCTCTCAAGAAACTAAATTGTGCTTGTAAGCAGGCCAGGAAGGATTGACTCTTTGGATTGCTGCGGAACTCACGTTGCTCAAACAGTCCTCACAACCCAAAGAGCCAATCCTTCCTGGCCATATATAACCCGCGATAGTATTCAGTTTCTGATCTATTTTTTCCCCGCCGGGGCTAATTCCCAAGCGCACCGAAAAAAATAAACTACTACCATCGTCACCAGAGACCGTTTTTAACAAAAAATTGTTGATAAATATCAGAGCAGGTCAATTATTAGACTTATTATGGAAAAAACCGAAAAAAATTATATCAAACTGACTGTTTTTAACACCCCGGCAGAAGCTCATATTATCAAAAATATGCTTGAAGGTAAGGGGATTGAAGCGTTTATACAACATGAGGATCTGAATTCCCTCTCCTGGGGAATCCCGGTAAACGAGGCCCTTGTGGAGCTCTGGGTTGAGGAGGATAAATTTGAGGAAGCCCGGGCTTTGCTTGAGACCACAGATTTCACGAACTCCCCTGAGCCGGATTATTTAACCGAGGCGCCGGTTGCTGAAGAGCAAACCGAAAAATCTTCAAGTTTGCTGAATTCTTTTATTAAGATATTTCTTGTTCTTGCTCTCTTTGTTGGCGGTATTTATATTTATTTTGTCCTGTTTCCTACCCAAAATATGCTGATTACCCGTGCGTATAAATGTGCAATCGAAGAAAAATATGAAGAATCCAATAAATATGTCACCCAATTACTGGAAAAAGAAAAGGGAAATGACGAGTATTACCACTTGCGAGGTGACAATTATAGAATGTTAAAAGAGTACGATAAAGCACTGGTCGATTTAAACAAAGCTCTTCAAATAAAAAAATCACCAGCCAATTTCGAGGCCCGTGCTCTTTTATATTCTCATATGGAATTGTATGATAAAGCACTTGATGATATAAATCAAATATTAGAAAGTCAAAAGGATGGATACAGCCTTGGTTTGCGTGCCGATATATACCTGGAAATGAAATTATATGACAAAGCCATAAGGGATTATAGCCGCGCCTTAATACTAAAGCCCAATGCTGACTCTTTCGCATGGCGCGGTGACGCGTATGCGGAATTGGAATCCTATGAGGATGCGATTAGTGATTATACTGAAGCACTTGCATTAAAAAAAGATCCTTATTATTATACGCAAAGAGGATATGCCCATGCCTATTCCGGGTTGTTCGATAATGCCTTACAAGATATGGAAAAGGCAAAAGCTCTTAAACCGGAGCTTTCGGAATTCTATTATAATTATGCCTGTATTTTTTCTTTAATGAAGAATCAAGAAAAAGCCTTATTCTATTTAGAACAAGCCATAAATAAGGGTTTTAACAATATAAAACATATGGAAGAAGACAGCGATTTGGACTTTATTAAACAAACCAAAGAATATTCCGCGCTTGTTAAAAAATAAAAACGTAAGAAGAGAGAGGTTATTATGAGTGCAGACGCAAAAATTTTATCATCATCAACAGGAACCGATTATGTTGAAGAAGCTCCGGGGATTAATGCTGATGAATTCCAGAAAGTGATCGATTCCAGAAGATCGGTCCGTGTTTACGAAAAAACGCCAATTCCCGAAGACATTGTTAAAAAATGCCTTCATAACGCGGTCATGGCCCCTAACTCATCAAATTTACAGCAATGGGAATTTTACCGGGTAAAAACCCCGGATATAAAAGCCGATTTGGTAAAAGCCTGTTTAGATCAGGTAGCAGCCAAAACCGCGGCAGAGCTTTTTGTGGTAGTTGCCCGCACCAAAACCTGGAAAGATAATGCCGCGGAAATGCTGGAGCTCTTTGAAAAGGGCGGTGATAAAACCCCTGCTATGGCAATCAAGTATTATAAAAAACTCGTGCCCTTTGTCTATTCCATGGGCGTATTCGGTCTTTTGGGAATGGTTAAACGGCTCATTTACTTTTTCAAAGGAATCTCCACCCCAATAATCCGGGAACCCGTTACCAGGAACCATATTAAACTCTGGGCAGTAAAATCAACAGCCCTGGGCGCGGAAAACCTCATGCTCTCTCTTCGAGCTTACGGCTACGACAGCTGTCCCATGGAAGGGTACGATTCCAAACGGATCAAAAAACTCCTGGGGCTTTCCCGGGATTCTGTTGTGGTAATGGTTATCTCCGCAGGGAAAAGAGCTGCCGGAGGAATTTACGGACCCAGGATACGGTTCGATTCTTCACGGTTTATTAAGCACGTTTAGGGGAGGAGGTGATCGGTTAAGAATGACACCAGCGGTTTACAATGAGCCAATTCCATCGGGATATAGCATGGGGCTCTGCTCTGCTCCCGGGGTTAAAAACCCCGGGCTACATGACTACACCCCTCCGGGGTGTTTCTGGTATGGGAACGAATCGCCCGCAGGGCATTGGTTGATCATTGGTTGATGCTGCCCATGACAGAATCGCCCCGGGGCGACGTATTGTAGCTCGGGGTTTCAACCCCGTGGGACAGAGCAGGGCTCCGGTTAAAATCTTCGGGAACATGCCCGTAGAGGCGTTGCACTGCAACGTCTCTGAAACCGCCCCAGGACAACATCCCCGGAAACAGAACCATTTATTTACCGGGTCAACTTTTTAAAATCTTCATCCCCCCGGTAAAACGTAAAATCAACATCGCCCCGGGCATGTTTTTTAAGACCGGGACGGTTTTTCAGGGCCAGGGAAAGATAGAGCAATGCCTGTTTTTTGTTCTTTTGAAGCGCGTAATTACAGGCAAGATTATAATAAGCTGTGGCGTGTTTTGGATTTAACGATACCACTTTTTTATAATATGTAACGGCCTGGGCCCGCTTGTTCAGCTTCTCCGAAGCAACACCCAGGTTAAAATAAATATCCGCGTTTTTCGGTTTTATCTCAAGAGCTTTTTTGAACGCCCCGATTGAAGCTTCATATTTTTTTTGCGTACCGTAAACAACACCCAGGGCCAGCCAGGCACCGCTGTATTTCGGCTGAACAGCAACGGCTTTTTTAAACGCCTGGGTAGCTCCGGCAAAGTCTTTTTGTTGAAAATAGACCTGCCCCATATCGTGCCAGGCCCGGCTTGCTTTTGGCTTTAAAACAATGACCTTTTTGTAGGCGGCAATGGCTTTGCCGTAATCTTTTTGGGCCCTGTACACAGCAGCCAGATCCATATAGGCTTGCGGGAATTCGGGGTAGCGTTTTATGGCTTCTTTTATCCACCGGGCCGCGCTGCTGTAGTCCTTTTTGGCAGTATAGGCAGCTCCCATGTTAAACCGCGCAAGAACATCATTGGGGTTCAGGTCTACTGATTTCTTGAACGCATGAATGGCATTGTCGAAATCACGGATTTCCAGGTAAACGTTTCCCAGGTTATACCAGGCAAGCATATCTCTCGGGTCGAGTTTAAGGGCTTTTTTATAGGCAGCAACAGAACCTTTGATGTTTTCATTTTTATAAGAGCTTCCGGCAAGTCCCAGGTACGCGGCGGTAAGATTTGGATTAAGTTTGATAGCGTTCTTATAGGCGGCAATGGCCCCTGAAAGATCCCCTTTTTTATCGAGCTGGTCTCCCTGTTTGAGAAAGCCCTGAGCAGCGGGAGACGTTTTTACCGGAGCATGGGAGGAGCAGGATACGGCGAAAACAGCTAAAATTGCGAATAGTATTGTTTTACGAATAATGTTTATCATCATATCTTTCCTGTTTTTTTAAACATATTTTTTTTGTTGGCCAAAATCGGCCAAATTTTCTACTATATAGTATACGATATAACAAAAACATGAAAGAACTATTTATTAACGCGGGAGGTAAATACTGTTCAGACCTGGAAACCAGCTTGACAACATATCGTTATTTTGATATATTATTATCATAATATTGATATATTCATACCGGGGATAATTATGCCAAAAATACGACCAAGTTCGGATTTGCGAAACCATTTTAACGAGATATCCGAGATATGCCACCAGGAGAAAGAACCTGTTTTTATTACCAGGCAGGGGAAAGAAGATCTTGTTATTATGAGCCACGCATATTATGAAATGCTCAGCAACCGGCTCGAACTCTACAGGAAACTGGGCGAAGCAGAGGCTCTGGATGCCGCAGGGGAAAGCGGCATTTCCCATAATGAAATGATGAAAAGACTAAAAGACAGGCTTGAATGAGCAAACGGTATACAATTAAATACTTAAAAACTGCCGAGCAAGACCTCTATGATATTTTTGATTACATAAAAAAAGACAATCCAACAGCAGCCCGGACAATATTAGAAAAAATCGACAAAGGAGCTCTCTCTTTAGCAGACAATCCCGAATCAGGAATTATTCCAAAAGATATACATCTTAAAAATGCCGGATACCGAATCCTTATAATAGAAAAGTATCTTCTGTTTTATATCGTCAAACAAAAAACCATTCAAATACGCAGAGTGCTGCATGGTTCCCGGAATTATCCTTTCCTGTTTTAACGTAAACGGCCTTAGCCCAAATAGCACTTCCACCACAGAACAAAATTAAGCAGGGTCCAGACCTGGCCGGAATAGAGCCCCTGGTTCACCAGCGCGGAAACAGCCTTTTTATCCAGGAGACCGGTGCTATCGCAGAACGATAGCAGTTCTTTGGAAACATACTCACGAATATCGTTAAAAAGCCAGTCTTTCATGGGAACGGAAAAACCCTGTTTTTTCCGTTTGCGGATATTTTCGGGAACATGTCCCCGGGCAGTTTGTTTTAAGATATATTTTAACTCACCGTTTCGAAGCTTAAAATCAGCCGGAATACGAAGGGCAAGTTCAACAAGCCGGTAATCAAGAAAGGGAACCCGTGCCTCAAGACCCGCGGCCATGGTCATTTTATCAATCCGCATGAGCAGCAGATCGGGAAGGCGAAACCGAAGATCGAGATATGACATCCAGTTAAGGTCCGATTGTTCAAGAGAACTCTGCTCAAAATCGGAACGGATACCGGAAATAGCCTCCCAGGAAGAGAACTCTTTAAACTGCGTTCTCAGTTTTTGCGATAAAACCTGCCGTTTCATGGTTTCCGTAAAAGATTCCGCGCCCCCCCAGAAGAGGGGCTGCCCTGCCAGGTCTCTCCTGAGCCATTCATAATACCCGTGATCCGTTCTCCCCATAAGGGCGATAGAGCCCATAACAGTCTTTTTAAACAGACCGGGCAGGGGCAAGCGGGTTTTTCTTTGAAGGTTCAATACCCGTTTCCAGTCTTCATATCCGCAAAAAAGCTCATCAGCCCCTTCACCAACCTGGCAGACTTTAACCCCATTATCCCGGGCAAAGCAGGAAAGATAATAGAGCGGAATGCAGACCGGGTCCGCAAGGGGCTCATCCTGGAGCCTGGCCATTTCCGGAAGAAAGGCAGAAAGGTCTTCACGGGAAAGAAGCAGTTTATGGAATTCCACCCCCAGGGCCTGAGCAGCCTGCTCAGCAAAGTGAAGTTCATTCCGGTAACTATCACCCTGTTCTTTATATCCAACTGAAAATGTTTTAATCGCCGAATTGGAACCGGTACAGTTTTTTGAAAAAAGGGCGCTGTTCAGCGTGGAGTCGATCCCGCCGGAAAGAAAAATCCCCACAGGAACATCGCTAACCCCGCGCCATTGAACCGAATCTTTAAGGGATTCATATAGCTGCGCGGCAATATCATCCTCATTGACCTGTTCCGGCAAAGTTCCCGGGAATGAATTGTTATGCCCGATATTCCAGAACCGGTGTTCAAAAATATCACCATTCTCACGGATCCTGAGCCATGAACCGGGCTGTAATTTTTTAATTCCCGCGAACATGGTATGGGGGGCAGGGGAGACCCGGAACGAAAGATAGTGAAAAAAAGCTTCTTCGTTAAGAGCCCGCTTTTGCCCGGGGTCCGTAAGGAGGGCCTTAATTTCCGAGGCAAAGGTTATTCTGTTATTGTGAACACTATAGTAAAGCGGTTTAATACCAATATGATCCCGCGCAAGCCAGAGTTCATGTTTTTTTTCGTCCCAGAGCGCGAAAGCAAACATACCGTATAATTTTTCCACACAGGCAATTCCCCACTCTTCAAAAGCATGGAGAATAACCTCAGCGTCGGAATGATCGGTTTTCCATTGATGCCTGCCGGATTTTTCCAGTTCTTCCCTGAGAAGGGCATAGTTATAAATGGCACCGTTAAAAACAAGGCGGAGAGACCCGTCTTCATTCGCCATAGGCTGGGAAGCAGCTTCTGAAAGATCAATGATCTCCAGCCGCCGGTGTCCCAGGCCAATATTCTGCTTTGTCGATATCCAGGTCCCGAATCCATCAGGCCCGCGGTGAGCCATAGCCTCCCGCATCCCCGTAACAAAGGATTCCGTAACCTGAAAATTAGACTGCGCAAAACCGAAAACCCCAGCAATACCACACATAATCTTGAAGTTTGAAGTTCGAGGTTTGAAGTTTGAGGTTTTTTTAAAGAGCGCTTCTTAACTTCAAACTTCAAACTTCAAACTTTAAACTTTTTCAAACCTCCCCCACCTTTTGTAAGAGATCTTTTTTAAGATCTTCAAGCCTGGAATGAAGTTCCTTTTTTTTCTCTTCGATATTTTCTTTGCTCACTTTTTCTTTAATACTAAAATAGAATTTTATTTTCGGTTCCGTACCCGAGGGTCTCATGGTAATTTTAGACCCGTCTTCCAGGAAAAACTGGAGCACATTCGAAGCGGGCAGCTTCGACTCCGGGGAATCATAATCGACCGTGGAAAGAACAGGAATGCCGATAAATTCCTTCGGAGGAGAGCTCCTGAATTCCTTCATAATTGTTTTGATATGTTCTTTGCCCTCAACTCCTTTCAGCGTAAGAGAATGAAGATCTTCCAGGTAGAGATGATAACGGCAGTAAATCTCATCAAGGAAATCCCCCAGGGTTTGCCCTTTATTAAAGAGCCAATCGGTCATTTCCGCAAAGAAATAGCAGGAACTCACAGCGTCTTTATCCCTGACAAAATCGATAGGCAAATAGCCGTAACTCTCCTCACCGCCAAAAATAAAGGTATTATCCCCGGTTTGGTCAAATTCGCCCATTTTAGCGGCAATCCATTTGAACCCGGTTAAAACGTCCATGATATTACAGTCAAAACTCTCAGCAATTTCTCTTTGCAGTTCCGTAGTAACAATGGTTTTTATAACCGCAGCGTTCCCGGGAAGCGTACCCCGTTCTTTCATCCGGGTAAGAACATAATACTCCAGCATGGTACCAATCTGGTTGCCGTTAATGAGCATATATTCCCCTTTTTTGTCTTTAAAGGCAATGCCCATACGGTCGGAATCGGGATCAGTAGCCATAACAATGTCGGGATCTATTTCACGGGCCATTTCAAGGGCCAGGGTAAGGGTTTCTTTTTCTTCCGGGTTGGGAGACTTGACAGTGGGGAAATTTCCGTCCGGCACAGCCTGTTTTTCGTTTATGAAGATATTTTTAAAACCAAAATGGGACATTATTTTCGGAATAATCTTATACCCCGTACCGTGAATAGGGGTATATACGATCTTAACTTCTTTTTCAGGCCGTTCACTTACGGGAGTAAGTACTTTTTGTTCAAGATTATGAATATAGGACTCAACAACAGCGTCACCGATGATGGTAATAAGCCCTGTTTTCACACCGGAATCGAAATCGGTTTTGTCGATCTTTTCAATGGAATCTACCTTTTTCACTTCATCAATGATTTCATTGTCCTGGGGATATATTATCTGGCCGCCGTCTTCCCAGTAGACTTTGTAGCCGTTATATTCGGGAGGATTATGGCTGGCAGTAATAATCACCCCGGCAATCGTATTCAGTTCCCGGATAGCAAAGGAACCCAGGGGAACGGGCATAATGTCCTCAAAGAAAAAGACCTTAATACCATTGCCGGCTAAAACAGCGGCAGTTTCACGCGCGAATTCTACAGACATGAGCCTGGAATCACGGGCAACAACGACCCCTTTATCTTTACCGTTCTTTGACAGGATATAATTGGCCAGGCCCTGTGTAGCCATACCCACAGTATAAATATTCATCCTGTTGGTTCCGGCGCCAATTACCCCGCGAAGCCCGCCGGTCCCAAACTCCAGCTGTGTATAGAACCGGTCTTCCAGCTCCTTATGGTTATTACCGTCGGCCAGGCTCTTTATTTCCCCGATGGTACCGCTGTCAAAAGGGCTCCGGGTCCATTCATCGATCCTTTTTTGTATAATATCAGTCATTATCTGTTCTCCGCTTATTCTATAATTCCAAAAAATTCTTTTTAAAGAATACCATAAAATTAGCTTGTAAGGAATCAACTATTTTTTTTATATTGAGACAATCAAACTAAGTCCGGAGCCAAAATAGCGATTTGAAATGCAAAACATCTATACGAAAGTTAAGCGTTCTATAAAAAATAACTCCCTTATAGAAAAAGGGGACAGGATCCTGCTTTCCATGTCAGCAGGAAAGGATTCCATAACTCTGCTTCATATACTTTATTCTCTAAAAGAAGAATATGACTTTGACTGTGGGATATTCCATTTGAATCACCTGGTACGGGGAAAAGAATCGGACCTTGATGAGGAGTATGTGGCGAACCTCTCGGAAGCATACGATATTCCGCTTTATGTTAAACAGTACGATTTTGAGGCGAACCCGGAACCCGGAGTTTCATTTGAAGAACAGGCCAGGAATAAACGATATTCTTTTCTCAGGGAAACCTGCCTGGAGCATGGGTATAACAAGATTGCCACGGCCCACAACCGGGATGACAACATAGAAACCGTAATAATGAGAATATTTACGGGAACAGGGGTTCATGGCCTCCAGGGAATCGAGCCAAAGCGGGGAAATATTATACGCCCCATGCTAAAACTAACAGCTGACGAGATCTACGCCTACCTGCGTGAAAACAGGATCCCCTGGCGGGAAGATAACAGCAATAACGATACTGTATATTTGAGAAATTATGTCCGTCACCGGCTGCTGCCCGTTATAGAAGAGCGGTTCCCCGGAGCTCGTGACGCGGTAATCTCCATGTCGGCCCTGGCCGAAGAGCATAATAGCCTGCTCAACAAGCTGCTGCTGCAAAACTATGGTCCGTTATATGAGAAAAACGAAAAAGAAAATGGGGTGATATACATAGACCATGAACTTTTTTGCAAAGAGGATACGAACACCCGTCAGGATTATGCCGCATTAAAGCAAGTGCTTTCAACAGTTATACGAAAAGAGTTTCACCGCTATTGCAACCGGGGAATACTAAACGAAATAATTAAAAACCTGGCAGGCCGCAGGTCCAATATCCTGTTATATGAAAACCGTGACATAAAAATAGAGAAACTCTTCCGCTCGGGCAAAAGTACCATAAAGCTTTCTCTGCCGGCAATGGCACCACCGGACCCGGGAGAATGGAGTTATGAGATACCACTCTCTTCTCTCAGCAGTGACCGGGAAGAATCGATACACATAAATGAAATAAATGCGGTAATTTGGCTGCAGTTAACTGATTATGAGCATTTTCAGGAAAAAATTAATCAAAATGATAAAATTTTTGTAACAATTCCTGATACAAATGATATAATTAATATACGGAACAGACGAAAGGGAGACAGGATCTGTCTTGAAAGCGGCACAAAGAAAATTAAAGACCTTTTAATAGAAAAGAAGCTTGACAATGAAAGCAAAAAAACTGTTCCTATTCTTATTGTAGATTCGGATGTTGCAGCCTGTATGCCCGGTCTTGTTATGGACACGGGAAACAGGGTTTCTACCCGGTACAGGGTAGAAAATAGCTCAAAAAAAATACTTGCCATCTACAGAAAATGAGAATACACTTCATAGAGTATGGGAACAACCCCCCTTTGAAGCGCAATACAGTGACCGTGCTTTCGAAAAAGGAGCAGGAGCCGTAATTCAGGAAGAATGAATACAGGCGAACAACCCATTGTTCGCCTTCATTCGTTAATCCCGGATTTTTCCTGTCCCATATTTAAAATATACCGGGACTTCCCGGTGAGTAGATACATGGAGAACAACATGAACAAAACAGTCAAACAGGTAGCCCTGTTGATGCTCATAGTATTGATCGTTATAATGATATTCAATATAACCTCGAGTCAAAAAGAAACCAAATTTCTCGACTACAGCATATTTATTGAAAAAGTTGATAAAAACGAAATTAGCAAAATCATTATAGAAGATAAAAAGAAAATTTATGTATATTTAAAGGGGAATAAAGCTCTTAATAAGCCGGAATCCGAGGCCAAAAAGAAGTCCGAGCCTAAAAATTTCGACTATGAGACCAGTATTCCCTATGAAGATCCGGAACTGTTAAAAACCTTAAAAGCGAATGAGGTCAAGGTAGAAGGAATAGAAACCGATAAGAATACCATTCTTGGTGCCATATTCCAGTTCCTTCCATGGCTCCTGTTTTTCGGATTTATCTGGTTTATTATGATACGGCAGATACAGTCAACCGGGAATAAAGCGCTCTCTTTTGGAAAAAGCAAGGCAAAAGTAAATCCCGAAACCAAAAACAAGGTTACCTTTGCTGATGTTGCGGGAGCTGATGAAGCAAAAGAAGAGCTGAAAGAAATTATAGAGTTTTTACAGGACCCAAAGAAATTTATATCTATTGGCGCGAAGATCCCTACGGGTGTCTTGCTAATGGGGCCTCCGGGAACAGGAAAAACCCTTCTTGCCCGTGCTATTGCAGGGGAAGCGGATGTGCCTTTTTTCTCCATAAGCGGTTCCGATTTTGTTGAAATGTTTGTTGGTGTTGGTGCATCTCGAGTCCGTGATCTTTTTGAGCAGGGCAAAAAAGAAGCTCCCTGTATTATATTTATCGACGAAATTGACGCAGTAGGCCGTTTGCGGGGCGCCGGTCTTGGCGGCGGCCATGATGAGCGGGAACAAACCCTGAACCAGCTCCTTGTAGAAATGGACGGATTTGAAACAAATGAAGGGGTAATTATTATTGCGGCAACCAACAGGCCCGATGTTCTTGACCCGGCATTACTCCGGCCCGGCCGGTTCGATCGACAGGTAATTGTGGATATTCCCGACATAAGGGGCCGGGAAAAAATTCTCCAGGTTCATTCCAAAAAGATCCCTGTTTCCAGGGAAGTGGACCTGAAAGTTATTGCCAGGGGAACCCCCGGTTTTACCGGTGCCGACCTGGCAAACCTTGTAAATGAGGCCGCACTGCTTGCCGCGCGAAGAAACAAAAAACGGGTCTCCATGGTAGAAATGGAAGATGCCAAGGATAAGGTTCTCATGGGACCGGAACGTCGTTCCATGATCCTGTCGGACAAAGAAAAAGAGATGACTGCCTATCATGAAGGCGGGCACGCGATCCTGGGCTTCCTGGCCCCAAGCGACCCTCTTCATAAGGTAACTATTATTCCTCGCGGCAGGGCTCTGGGACTTACCATGCATCTGCCCGAAGAGGAGCGGCATAGCTATTCCCGTGAATATTTACAGAATAGGATCGTCTCTATCCTGGGCGGGTATGTTGCCGAAGACTTAAAATTCAATGACATTACCAACGGTTCCAGCAGCGATATTGAACAGGCTTCAACTATTGCCCGGAAGATGGTTTGTGAATGGGGAATGAGCGAAAAGATCGGCCCTCTTGCTTTTGGTAAAAAGAATGAACAGATCTTCCTGGGAAGAGAGATTACCCAGCATCATGATCATAGCGAACTTACTGCCCAGATGATAGATGAAGAAGTTAACGTGATAATCTCTTCCTGTAAAGAAAAAGCCAGGGAATTGGTCAAATCCAATATGGGTAAATTGGACAAACTGGCAAAATACCTGGTAGAACGGGAAACCCTGAATGGGGACGAAGTTCAAATAATTATTGACGGAAATGAATTACCTCCTGTTGAGAACGGAAATGGAAAAAGCAACAAAGCGGCTGCAACTCCGGAGACTCCGGAAACATCTCCCGAACAATAATGTAATTCAGGGCTCATAATAAAATCGCACTGTATGCGGCAGTCACGGTTCGTGACTATTGCATACGGTTGTGCATGAAATGGAGTAATTCATATGGATTCCAACCTTGAAGATTTCCTTATGGAAATTGACAATAAAGACAGTGATGTGGATTATGAACTCATGAAAGAGGAAGAGTGGTCTGCGGAAGAGGAAGAAAGCAAACAGGAACCGGACAATAACGAACAGGCAGAGGCAGTAGAACAGGAGCTTGATCAGGATCAACAAGCAGTTCCTGAAGCCGCTGCAACAAGCCGGGATTCGGAACCGGAAGATACTGAAACTTCCGATAAATGGGAAACCGTTAATGCAGGCAATACCTGGGAATCATCTTTTCTTGAAGCAGTCTTTTCAATAGTTGGAACCAAATCCTGGAACACCCAGGACCCCTATATTATCCCCATAAATCAGAACAAGCTGCTTGGTGATGTCAAGAAACTGGGGCAATCATTCTATTTTCTCGAGATTGCTTCAAAACAATCTACTATTCAAAAAAGATTATCGGAAACAATGCTGCGGCAGGTACGGAACAAATCCTATTCCATTGCTTCTGAGTATGCGGATTTTATTAATAAGCTCATCATTCAGGAAATTGAAAAAGTAGCCGACTCCTTTGCTCAGGATTCAATTGACCCCAGCCTGTTAAAATTTCATCTTGGCCCTGCAACTCTTTATAAAATCATAAAAAAACACTTTAACGAAGAAAAATACGGCCTCTGCTACATCAGCCCCGATGAAAGGAAGATAAACAACTTCCTTCCCTGGGAATATATTAAAGACAGGATTCTCAACTGGTATGAAGAGAATATCAACCGGCTGGATCTCCCTTTTGACAGCCTTTATGAAATGAATAATATCAAAAATGCTGTTTCAAAACGCTACCAGGAAGCGGTAACCCAGTTCAATACACGCCATGCGCTTATCAACAAAAAAGTTGGTCCCACCCGGGCCATCAGCAAAGATGAATTGCTCAAAATGAAGGGGAACCAGTGGTTTGGTTCGGGCAATATTGTTGTGTACAAACGGTTCATTGGCAAAACCGTGTTCGGGTAGTGTAACATGTACGGGCACGGCGCGCCGTGCCCGTACATGTTACACTACATTATCCCCTACGACAGGATCGACAAAATTCTTTTTTTGCGGATTCCTGCGATTATGGGTTCATATTTTTTATTACTCTTAAGATTATCCAGCACTGCCGCAATTTCCGAAATTTTAGAGACTTCTTTCCCCGCTTCTTCCCGGGCATCAATAATGATGTCAATATCTTTTGCGAGATCGGTAAATTCAAAATCACCCTGCCCATGCTGCCTGCTTCCGATTAATTCACCGGCTCCTCTCAGCTTAAGATCCTCTTCCGATATGGCAAAACCGTCATCTGTAGAGACCAGGACCTCTATCCGTTTTTTACTGTCTGCTGAAATCTTGTCGGGGTGGACAAGAGCACAAAATGATTGATGCTCTCCTCTGCCCACACGGCCCCTGAGCTGATGAAGCTGGGACAGGCCAAAACGTTCGGCGTGTTCAATAATAATTACCGTTGCGTTCGACACATCAATTCCAACCTCAATTACCGTGGTAGATACCAGGATATCTATTTCTCCCGCGTTATAGCGTTCCATTATGGATTCTTTTTCCGCCTGTTTCATCCTTCCGTGGAGCAGCTCCACCGTACGATGCGAAAAGACCGTATTACTCAAATTTTCGTACACTTCAATTGCCGATTTCAGGTCTATTTTTTCCGATTCTTCAATGAGCGGGAGTACATAATAAACCTGCCGCCCCTGGGAAATATATTTCTCCATTGAATTATAGACCCCTTTAAGCCGGGACTCTTCAAAAGAATAGGTCTTTATGGGAAGCCGGTTTGCGGGCTTCATTTTTATCGAAGAAACTTCAAGATCGCCGTAAAGGGTCATTGACAGAGACCGGGGAATTGGCGTTGCGGTCATAACCAGGAGATCGGTATTTTCCCCTTTACTTCGCAAAAGCGCTCTTTGCTCAACACCAAACCGGTGCTGTTCATCTATTATAATGAGTCCCAGGTTTTTAAAGCTTACCCCCGCCTGTATGAGGGCGTGGGTTCCTATAACCAGGTGAGTATGTCCTTTTTCAATTTTCTGGTAGATTATATTCTTACTGCTTTTTGGGGTACTTCCCGTTAGCAGCTCAATTGAAAGGCCCGGAGGCATCATTTTTACCAGGCTATTATAATGCTGTACCGCGAGAACCTCAGTTGGAGCCATAAACGCGGCCTGGGCTCCAATCCCAATGGCGATCAATGATGAGGCCATTGCCACAACAGTCTTTCCCGATCCTACATCACCCTGGAGCAGCCGGTTCATGGGGTAGGGGGAGAGTATATCCTGTTTCACTACTTCAATTGCTTTTTCCTGGTCCGTAGTAAGGGGAAATGAAAGCCCGGAGTGAAACGCTGCTAACAAGGATTTTCCCGGTTCGTCGAGCTCTGAGGGCTCTTTATCACAATTTTCTTTGAGATATCGCTTTGACAGGGCCAGGTAGTATTGCAGAAAAAAGACTTCGTTAAAAGAAAGCCGTTTTCGGGCCAGTTCCGCCTGTTCAAAGGAATCGGGAAAGTGAATGGCAAAAAGGGCCTCCTGTATACCAATCAAAGTATACCGGTCAATAATGGACGCCGGAATTGATTCCGGAATATTCTCTAAATGGTCATCAATTACGGTCCTTATGAGCCTTCTGAATCCCCTGGAGTGAAGACCGATTTCTTTTAAGGCCTCTGTTGACCGGTACAGGGGAATTATCCGTCCCGTATTTATAGACTGCAGACTGGAGTCCACGTCAAGAAAATCAAACTCAGGGTGAACAATTTGTTTTCTTTTAAAAAACTTTATTGTTCCGGAAAAGAGCACAAAGTCGCCCGGAACAAAGCGTTTGCGCAAATACTGTATCCCCCCAAAAAAGACGCCAAGGAGAGCGTCGGAACCGTCAGTAATTTCTACTTCCAGGTATTTTTTTTTATACCCTGCTACACGAACCTGGGTCACTGTTCCCGAAATGGTAACGATTTCATCAACCAGGCAATCTTTTATTTGTCTAAAAGCAGACCGGTCAATGTACCTTCGCGGAAGATAATAGAGCAAATCCTCTATTGTTTCAATTCCCGCTTCCGCCTGCAAAACCCCTGACTTTTTGGGACCAATTCCCTTTATAAATTCAACACTGTCCGTCAATCCGGGACTACTCCTCTTCCGCTATATACCAGACTGAATCGGGTATTTGTACATATTTATTCTCTTTTGTATAAAAAAAGGTATAATTCCTTTCTTCTTTTGCCGCGGAAATTTTTTGCACGTGAACCCATCGTTTTATTAATTTGCCGTCCAGGCCGAAGATTGAAACTGTCAGGTCTTGCCCGGTTATGGCTTCAATTTTCCTCTGGGTAATATTCTTATCTTCATACGTGAAATAATACTTAAAATAAAAATACCCTCCTATAACAAGCAATATGAGCAGTACAATTCCAATAATCTTAAGTTTTGTTTGCATATCTCCTCTCCTTATTTACCGCATACTTTGCATGACGGATTTTTGCGTAAATTTACCGATTCAAAGCGGTTTGCCAGTCCGTCCCAGAAAAGCAGCTTGTTCTTTAAGTTTTCCCCGATCCCGGTAAGATATTTTATCGCTTCAACTGCCTGGAGCGAGCCCATGACTCCTGCCGTAGCCCCGGTGACGTAAAATATCCCTTTTTTGTCCTTATCCGGGAAAAAACATGCCAGGCATGCTGTTTCCGGGGGGGCGAGAAAGGTTATCTGTCCCTGAAAATTGGCTACTCCCGCATGGATCATTGGAATATTGTTCGCAACCGAAACCCTGTTCAATATGTGCCTGGTTTTAAAATTATCCAGACAGTCAATAATAAGGTCCGCTTCTCCAACCAGGGCCCCGGTATTTTTTTTATCAAGCTTATCGTAAACTCGTATAATCTCAATATCGGGATTAAAAGAAGAAAGGCTGTCAAAAGCGGAATCGACCTTTTTAGAGCCCACACTTCTGTCTTTATGGAGAAATTGCCGGTTAAGGTTGCTAATATCAACATCATCATAATCAGCAATTACCAGGGTTCCCACGCCAACGGCAGTCAAATGATACAAAAGAGAGCTGCCAAGCCCGCCGACACCGGCTATAAAGACCCGGGACTGCTTCAGTTTATCCTGCACTTCGTCTCCCCAGGACTCTATCCCCAATTGACGCTGATACCGCTTCAATTCCTGTTCAGAAAGCATTGTTTTTCCTTTTGATAAATTGATTTTGAACGCTATCCTGTGCCAAACAGACCAATTTTGGCAACATTTTTTTAATTTTTTTAGCTCCCAGTCAAAAATCGGGGGTGCAGCCTGTTGTGACAGTGACCCCCTTGCGCCCCGCAAGGGGGTCACTGTCACAACAAACAATGTTTCCCTCCCATTTTACCGAATGCATATTGTGCGTTTTACAACAGCATCAGGGGATTGGTCTTATCTTTCCGGAACAGGAGGCATGGATGCCGACGCCCGGAAGCAAAACAGGAGGTTTTTTCGTCCGGGTGGAGGAAAGATAAGACCAATCCCCGAGCGTAACAACAACATCGCACACAAGTCGTACCCCGATTTTTAAATAGTTACTCCCGCACCTCTCCTGAGAGCTAAAAAAATCATTGACTAAAAATTCACTAAGACGGTAATATAATAGATTAAGTACATATTTTTGCGATATTTTAAAGGAGACAGAGTATATATGAAATATATTCGAATAATATTGATTCTTACGGTAGCGATATATTTGCAATCCTGTACAGGCTGCAAAGACGGAGCCCATCAGGAAAAAGAGCCAAATAATTCATTTGCCCTGGCAACACCTCTTGAAACAAACAAAACCATAGACGGTTTTATTGAATCCAGAGATGATAAGGATTTTTATAAATTAACGTTCCCCGGAGACACGGTCCTTGACATCGGTCTCACTGCCATTAAGGGTATAAATCATGCCATTGAGATCTGGCAGGGTGATAGCCCTGAGCTGGTAAAACTGGTTGATGACAACCGGAAATCATCATCGGAACGGATCGCGAATTTTTACGCCCAGCGCGGCACCTATTACATTGCGGTTGTTCATGGAGAACGGGACAAAAAAAAGGGAAACAAGGAAACACCCTATAAATTAAGTGTCTCTTCACGGGCACCGGGAATGGAAGAAGTTGAAGCGAATGACAACCTTTCTACGGCATGCCAGGTTTCCGAAGGCAGTGAAATAAAGGGCTATTTTTCTCCTGCCTACAACCGGTTGAACTACAGCAAAGAGAATCCTTTAAGAGAAGAAGACTGGTATCGTATACAGGTTGATCTTGAACCGGAAACCCCCAGGCTCATGAATGTTTCTCTTACGGGGGTAAAAGGGATCAACTCCATCCTGGCTATCTATGACGGAGACAATAACCGCATCGCCTTTGCCAATAACGGCATCTCAGGGGTTCCCGAAGATATAAAAGGAATCGGCATTACCGAATCCGGTGAATATTTTATCCAGGTTACTTCCGAAGGCTATAACGCGAATCCCAATGAATCCTACTTTTTACAGATAGCATTTACCGAATTCGACGCCGCGGTTGAAATGGAGCCAAACAACAGCATCAGTAAAGCAAACAAAATACAGGAAAACCAGGTGTCGGGCAAAATAGATTCCACAACGGACAGGGATTATTTTGTATACAACGCGGCAACACCGGGATCCCTGTACCGGGTTGAGCTGGCACCGCCCGTAGACCTGGACATGAAAATGATACTTTTCAACGGGCAAAAGAAGAAACTAATGGAAATCAACAACGGTCCTAAGGGCGAGCGGGAGATTCATCCCAACCTTTTCATGCCGGGAGATTTTTTTATCGCGGTTTCATCGCGGAAAACCGGGTATAGCAGGGAAGGGGATTACACCCTTTCGGTAACGAAGATTGAAGACGCTGCCGGGTACGAATCAGAACCAAACGATAACAAAAAACGAGCCGGTACCATCAAAAATAATCAAATCAAAGGATTTGTTTCCCGAAAAGATGACAAAGACTTTTATTTACTCAATTACGGCCAAACAGTAAAACAACGGTTTGAAGTCCTGGGAGTCAAAGACGGCGAGATTAGCGTTTCCGTAACTGATCCGCTTGGATATGTCATCAAATCCGTAACGATCAAAGGAGATACGCCAAAAACATTTTCCGAGATGATCGACAAGAAAGGTTATCTTATTGTTGAACCAATAAAAGCAAATTACGATAGCCCGTATACGATAAATTTAAAATAGAAACATAAACAGGAGAACAAATATGAAAAAAAGTTTATTATCTTTAATAACTATCACCATATTGCTGACACTAATTCCGGGTTGTAAAACAATCCAATCACTGACAGCAGACAAAGATCCCACGGGAAAAGCATACAAATATCCCGAAACATACAATATAAAATTACAGGCGTATGACTCTCATATCAACGACCCGTCAAAAGACCGGCGTTCCTATTACAAAGTCTATATTGACAAAGTAGAAGAAGGGAGAACCACAACAGGTCTTGAATCACAGGAAAAGACCTTCAAAGGAAAGTATAGCTTAAACAAGCATCTTATCCGTGTTGAGAAATGGGTTATTGACAAAAAAGCCGGCCGGTATAAAAAATTAAACAATATTGAACAGCCAAAGCCGAACTTTGCCTATTTCACCATCCCCAAAGACAGGGTTATTCTCATCAAGCTTGAGGCAGGAAAGCGCGGAAAAAGCAAGTTTGATGTTAGCTTTGAAATAGATGAGTAGACTGGAGGGGATGGTAATCGGTTGTCGGTGATCGGTGACCGGTTTAAGATAGATGGAAAGAAACAGAATGATTGATCTGTTTTCCGAGGGGCTTCGGGGAAGTCCTTCGGTTGTCAAAGATGAAGCACTATTAGCACAGTCCCGTAAACGGCTACTGGACTTCCTGGTATGGATGCGGTTCCCTTTAGCCGGGATAGTCTGCTTCCGGGTTTATTTCAGTACTCAAACCGGGGATATATTCCGGTTTGCGGGCTATGGCTGCGTTGTTTTATATCTTTTATACTGCCTCCTGTTATTGCTCCTCCGGAAAAAACCCGGGGTATTCTACTCCGACAGGTTTATGACTGCGGAATCGGTTTTTGACTCTCTATTCATTGCCTCTTTTTATATTTTGAGCCAGGACAGGGGATCAAACTGGTACCTGCTCTTTGCTGTTCCGATTTTGCTTGCTTCTTTTAGAAAGGAATTCATTGTTCTTACGCAAATTTTAATGGCTGTTTTTATTGCTGTCATTATGGCAGCATCGTTATTTGTTCTTTTTTACGCGGTTCCCACACCGTTTGTTCTTCAGTACTTTGAGACGCTGCTTCCCATGATCCTGTATCTCGCAGGAGCCTTTATTCTTTCTGCCTATATTTTTTCAAACCGCAGCAGTATTCATCACTGGATAAAGAGAAGCTCCCGGACCGAAAACGCCAGGCAGGCGATTCTCAACAGCATGGGAGAGTATATTTTTGCCATAAACAGGAACCATGAAATATTATGGGCCAATGAAAAATTCAAAAAGGATTATTTCGAAAAATATAACGAACGGATGAAGGCAACCAGAAGTTCACATTGTTTTAGCGAATACCGTGACCGGGACCAGGTGTGTGGAAATTGTCTTGCCCTCAAGGCCATGGAATCGGGAGAAACCCATTCGGATATTGAAGTCTGGGTAAAAAAAGGGATCCGTTCAATATTCCAGGTAAAAGCCACTCCTCTGCTGAATGAGACCGGGGAGACCATCGGCGCCGTAGAGACCCTGCTCGATGTTACGGAGCAGGAAGGACTCAAAAGGTTACTGGAGCAGCAGGGGTATATTCTTAAAATAATTGAAAGTTCCGCAGACGCTATCATTGTTACGGACAAGCGAGGCCTCATACAACTCTGCAACCAGGGCGCCTGCCGCCTTCTTGAATACGACGATTTCGAGCTGTCCCATCTCAGCTGCAAGGATATCTATTCCACGGAAGAAGGTGATGGCGGCTATGCGATTGCCCTTGATATTATGGAGAGGCTCAAGAACTCAACCGACGGAAGGATATTTAACTACAGTACGAATCTAAAAAGCAAAAGCGAAGAGATTATTCACATTACCCTGTCGGCATCGTTAATATATAATGAGCATAATGAGGTAATCGCCGTTGTTGGCATAACCAGGGACATGAGAGAGCTGGACAAGCTGGAGGCGGAAAAACTCCGGAATGAAAAATTTGCCGTTATTGGCGGTATTGCCAGTTACCTTGCTCACAAGGTCAAGGGGAACCTGGGCACGCTTCAATTCGACATTGAATCGCTGCAGGAATCGACCAGGGAGCAGGCGACAGAAATAGAAGAAAAACAGTTTAAAAAATGCCTCCGCATTTTAAAGACTATTGACAATATTATTAAAGATATACTGGCGGCATCAACCCCCACTCATTTAAGCACGAAAATTATTGGTTTTGGCGAGTTACAGAGCCACCTGGAACAGGAGTTCAAGGCTATATGTATAAAGAAAAAAATTAATTTTGATATTAATTTAAATAAAAAACTCCCCAACCTGCAGGTTGATATAGAACAACTCATGCAGGTCTTTTATATCTTACTGAACAATTCTTTTGATGCCCTGGAGCTCATTGAAAATGCCGTTATAACCGTACGAAGCCGGGAGGAAGAAGGGCGCATCTATATCCAGTGGAGCGACAACGGGCATGGGATCCCCGAAGAACTCCACTACCAGGTTTTTGATCCCTTTGTAACAACCAAAGAAAAAGGCAAGGGCTGGGGCATGGGTCTGGCCATTGCCAGGAACCTCTTAAACCTTCACGGCGGGTCCATCTCTATCGATCAAAAAAGCAGGAAAGGAGCCACTTTTTTGCTAAGTCTGCCAAAGGCATAGTTAGCTGCTCTCAAGAAACTAAATTGTGCAAGTGAGCGGGCCTGGAAGTATCCCTCTTCTAAATGCTGCGGAACTCGCTCCGCTCAAACAGTCCTCACATTTAGAAGAGGGATACTTCCAGGCCAGATGCAGATCGCAATACT
>JAAENB010000452.1 GCA_024224995.1 bacterium
AAAAATACGTCAGAAACTAAATAGCACTGCTTGTGCATCTGGCCTGGAAGTAGTATGGGCTCTTTGGGTTGTGAGGACTGTTTGAGCGGAGCGAGTTCCGCAGCAATCCAAAGAGCCCATACTACTTCCAGGCCCGCGCACAAGCAAAATTTAGTTTCTTAAGAGCAGGAAAAAATGGATATATGGAAATGGGTTGAAAATACCTGTGAAGAACTTCAGAAGAACGGGCAGACCAGGCTGGCAGACCTGGTTGATTTACTGCCGACCTACGCGGTCAATAATGAACACAACCGGGTAGACGCAATCGTGCCCGAAGCCCTGGCCCTGGCCAGGTCCGTAAAAAATCACTGGCTTGAGGTCTATATTCGGCACTGGAACCTCCAGAGCAGGCTCTTTAAACGCTATGAAGTGGCAGGGCTTCTTTCCGAAGCGGTAAACCTTCTTGAGTTTGCTCACCGTGAAGAGACCCGGGCCTGTCCGCAAAGCATCTGCGCGGTACAGGACATTGCAAAATGTTACGCCCTCATAGACGGGCCCGCGTATGTACAAGAGCGGCTCGCCGTAGCAGAGGAGACCCTGGCAAAAATAGACGCCGCCTGGCCCTGTTTTACCTGTATCTCTTCAGAAAAGGTCTACGCGCTTCTCGACCGGGAATCCTCGGAAGAAGCCCTTGATTTCCTGGATACGCAGCAGCAAGCGCTTATTATAGTGAACCAGCGGGACAGGCTGGCACATCTCTACGATACCCGTACCGATGTTTTACTCTCTCTTAAGCGCTATGAAGAAGCATATAACATCAACGAAGAATACGGCAAGGATCAGTACGATAAAAGTTCACAACAGACCTACAAAATAAACAAAGCCCGGATCCTGGCCTTCCAGGGCAGCTTCCGGGAAGCGGAAAAAATCCTCCCTTCATTTAACGATATAGCGGAAACGCCAAGTCACTTTACAGACTGGACAGAGGCAGTAACACTTCTTACGGCCGGGAACGTTCTCCCCAATGACTGGAAGCTGCATAATAATCTTCAGTATATGTATGAGACCCTGTTTCGCAATGGAGTTTTTCGTAAAACATTTGAACTTGGTTTGCAGCAGGCATACCTGGCACTGGAGCGGGAACAGCCCTTTACCGCAAAAAGATGCGGAGAAAAAATTGAAGCGCTTATTCCCAAATTACGGGAACCGCTGAATGCACCGGTTCAACTGGAAGAACTCAAAAATGCTATTGCCGAAATTGCTCACAAACAGCCGCCACCGGCATCCCTGCCGGACACCCCGGAAGAAATACTGAATTCCTTAGGAGACAGCCCGGAAGATGCCCTGGTATTACTGGAAGCAGCCGGAAAAAAATGGCCGGGCAATAGCGCCCTGCTTTTAACAACAGTATATGCGTATAATGCAATTAATGAAAGCGAATACAGCCGGGAACTCATGAACCGGCATCTCTTACAATTTCCCGATTCTCCTGAAATCGTATTGGAACTGGGTCAGTTGTACCTCAATAGCCCAACTCCGGAACAGGCAAAAACATTCGCTCAAACACTGCTGAATAAAGATTCAGCAGCTAACCTGAGCAGGAAAACGCTGGACAATGGACGGTGGATACTTTCGCTCTATTATCTTAAAAATGGGGAAGAAGAATCTGCCCGGAAAATTCTAATGGAATACCTGGATTCAAACCCGGAAGCAAAAAAAGCCAGGATGGTCCTTGCGGGGTTGGAACGAAAATCGGGAAATCCGGAAAAAGCGCTTCAGCACCTGAACCTGTTAGTTCAAAACAATGAAGAAGCCGGAGATTACGATTGGGACAGGATGATTACAGCAACAATGCTTGAGCAGTGGGGCATCGTAAGAGACTCAGCCCGCCGTTTAGGGATGAACCTGGAAGGAAGCGGTCCAATTGAGGAAGACTTTGGCCCCTGTTCAATTGAGTTTGTTGATCCCACAGGAGAGAAAGACTTTTATTACGCGCAGAGAACAGGACCCGTAACAGCCAGGATTATACAGATCGCAGAGCCGGACAATGACCAGCATTACCGGGACTACCTTATTTTTGACCCCCTGGATTTAAATGAGACCGAAGAGGAAGAAGAACACGATAAAAACAGGCCCCCTTTATTCGCGCCAATAAAAATTATAAGCGAAGCCGGGTATTCGTCGTATGCCATAGACGGAGTATACCCCGGAGAGGAACAGGTTACTGCCCTTAAAGAAAAGCTAGCGGCTCTGGGCTGTGAAACCCAGGTTCAGAGTGATTCCAGTTACCAGCTTTTTCCCAACGACTGCCTGGGGAACGTACGGGGACTATATGCCTTTGTAGCGGTCCCCAAAGAACTGCCGCCGGAAAAAGTAGCCCATCTCCTGGCAAAAGAGACCGCATCATACGAGGCGCCGCTTACCTGGACAGGACTCCTTGAGAAGCTTGGCCAAAAAGACGAGCTTCTGCGTCACCGGGAGATTGAAGAGGCTTATGGGTTGTAAGAGAACTCTAATTGCTGTTTGCATAAGAGCAGTGCGGACCCTGTAGTCGCGTCTTAATATAAGGTATATCAAGCCGGAATGTAAACCATGCCCGGAGTGATGCCTCCGCAGAACGTTCGGAACTCGCTCCGCTCAGACAGCCTCACAACCCGCAGAGGCATCACTCCGGGCATGGTTTACATTCCGAATTATGTTTTTCGGTATACTAAGACACGACCGACTCTGTGTAGCGGGAAAAAAATACGTCAGAAACAAAATAGTATTGCAAGCTGCTTCCAGGCCCGCGCACAAACACAATTTAGTTTCTTAAGAGCAGCTGACCCTGCTCCGCAGGGAAAAAATACGGAAGAAAGTCCAAAAGAGGTTTAATCTCTTTCCGGGTAATTAACCCTCGGATAAAAAACCTCGAGGTTCGAACTTCGAACTTCGAACCTTGAACCTTGAACTTTTTTGAGAGACTTCCCCTTAAAACATTTTCGCGAAATGTTTGTAGATCTTAGTTGCTTTAAGATCAGTTTCCGCTTCGGTCATGATCCTAAAAATCGGTTCGGTGTTTGAAGGTCTCAGGTGGACCCAGCCGCCGGCGAAATCTTTGTCTTTTACGAAATCAATTCTGAGACCGTCGATCTCGGAAAGTTTTTCATTTTTATAGGTTTCTTTGATCCGGTCGATAGTAGAATCGTCAAAGGTTTCCCGGTTGAATTTCACCTTGCCTTTTTTCATAACATAGACCGGCAGCTCACTAACAAGCTCGGAGAGTTTTTTGCCCCGTTCAGCCATCATCTGCAGGATGTATCCCACTCCGGCCAGGCTGTCACGGCCCATATTAATCTCCGGGGAAATGACCCCGCCATTCCCTTCACCGCCAATACGGGCTCCGCGCTTAATCATCTCTTCAGTAACATTTATCTCACCAACTTTCGTCCGCTTTACCGGAACACCATAGCGCGCGGCAATATCATCAATCATTTTTGATGTTGATAAATTGATAACGACCCGCCCTTTTTCTTTTGAAAGAAGATGTTCAGTAACCAGCGCCAGGGTACCCTCTTCACCAATTGGTTTGCCCTGTTCATCAACAATAGCCAGGCGATCGGCATCGGGATCCAGAGCAAAACCGATATCGACCTTATTTTTTTTCACGCAACCGGCAAGATCTGCCAGGTTTTCCGGCGTTGGTTCCGCGCCACGCGGGAATATCCCGTTTGGATCACAATAAAGGGGAACAACAGCGCAGTTCAGCCGTGAAAGGAGTTCCTGTACAATGAGAGAGCCGGCACCGTTAACCGAATCCAGAGCCACTTTAAATTTTTCCTTTTGTATCGATTTAGTGTCAATAACGGAAAGGACTTTCTTGATATGAATCTCTCCGGCACTGTTATTCGTTTCAACAGAGCCAACCTTGTTCCATTTCATATACTTAAAATCTTCTTCCATCATGGCAAAAAACTTTTCAATTTCACGGGAGTTTAAAAAAGTACCGTTTTTAGTTACCAGTTTAAAAGCATTCCATTCAATAGGATTATGCGATGCCGAAATAATAATCCCGCCAGCAGCGTTTAATTCCCGAACCATGATCTCTACTGTTGGCGTGGGCACAATCCCCACGTCAATAACATCACACCCCGAAAGGGCAAGAATAGATTTCACCGCGTCGGAAATAGTCTCTCCCGTAGGACGAGAATCCCTTCCCAGGACAACACTGCCCTTTTTTACGAATTTAGCAAACGCAGAAGCGACCTGCATAATCAATTCCGGGGTAAGGGTCTCCCCCACAACCCCCCGTATCCCTGAAACACTCTTCATCAATTGTGACGCCATAATAACTCCTCTTACCGATTATCTTTTTACAACCGATCACCGATTACCGGTAACCGGTTACCTTCCCCTACCCTCTTCTGCTTCTCCTGGTCTTCTTTCTTTTACCGCCGCCGCTGGTTGGTTCGGCCGGTTTTTCAGGACCTGAAGCCGCTCGTTTCCTGGGGCGGGAGCCGGAAGCGGAAACAGGAATTCCACCGGAGCCAAACTGTCCAACTTCATCATGATGTTCATCACCAATAACCTGGAAGTCGTGTTCTTCTTCTTCAATAACATGTTCAACCTGGACTTTAAGCATAAATTCCAGGATCTCTTCTTTAAGTGACAGCATCATTTCTTTAAACTGCTGAAAACCTTCAATTTTATATTGAATAAGGGGATTTTTTTCGCTATAGGAAGCGGTCCAGATCCCATCTCTTAAATTATCCATGGAAAGAAGGTGCTGTCTCCATTTATTGTCAATAACCTGGAGTGATATGAGCCGCTCCAGGGTCCGCATATCGGAACTGCCGATTCTTTCTTCCTTCTCTTTATACTCATCCGTGAGGACAGAGCAAAGAGCTTCTTCAAATTCATGGTATGACAGCTTAAACGGATCAATGGTTTCATAATCAATATCAATATTAAACCTGGCCTTTACCCAGGACTGGATGCCATCAAGGTTCCATTCTTCCGGGTGCCCGCCGCCGCCGGTATATTCCTCAATCTGGAACTTTGCCACTTCATCAAAATAAGAAATAACTTTTGTTGACAGATCCCCGCCGTCAAGGATATCACCCCGTTCCTTATAGATAAACTCTCTCTGGGTATTCATAACATCATCATATTCCAGGAGATGTTTCCGTATTTCAAAGTTCTTTCCTTCGACCCGTTTCTGAGCACCGGCAATGGCTTTGGTAACCATCTTGCTTTCAATCTCCTGGCCCTCTTCCATCCCAAGCCGCTGCATTACATTACCGATCCTGTCGGAGCCAAAAAGCCGCATAAGATCATCATCAAGAGAGAGATAAAACCTTGATGAACCGGGGTCTCCCTGTCTGCCCGACCGGCCCCGGAGCTGGTTGTCGATCCGCCTGGCTTCATGGCGCTCGGTTCCGAGAATATGAAGTCCGCCCACGCTTTTTACTTTTTCATGGTTCAGAACCCACTCTTTTCCGTTCTTCAAAATATTTGAAGCCTTATTTTTATCCTGGCCGGTCATACTGCCGAGCGCGGTTTCGGCTTTGTCGAAATTGTTGCTTAAGATTGCCAGCTTGAACTCATTCCAGGTTCCTGCATCATGAATCGCGTCATGGGACTCCAGGTCATCAATAAAAAGTTTACGGCCGCCCAGCACAATGTCGGTTCCCCGGCCTGCCATGTTTGTGGCAATGGTTACGGTTCCGGGGCTTCCCGCTTCAGCAACGATCTGAGCTTCCTGCTGGTGGTATTTGGCATTCAGCACATTATGAATAACCCCTCTCGATTTGAGCACACTCGACAGGAGTTCCGATTTTTCAATAGAAATAGAACCGACCAGAATGGGCTGTCCCTTGCCGGAGAGATCTTTAATCTCATCAACAATGGCGTTCAGCTTCTCTTTTTCCGTCCGGTAAACTCTGTCCGGGCAATCGTCCCTGATGAGGGGCTGATTGGTTGGAATAACAACAACATCAAGACCGTAGATTTTTTTGAATTCTACTGCTTCAGTGTCGGCAGTACCGGTCATACCGGAAAGTTTGTTATACATTCTAAAGAAATTCTGGAACGTAACTGAAGCCAGAGTTTGACTCTCCCGCGCGATAGTAACATTCTCTTTCGCTTCAAGAGCCTGGTGCAAACCGTCGGAGTATCGCCGTCCTTCCATGAGCCGGCCGGTAAACTCATCAACAATGAGAACCTGTCCTTCTTTAACAATATAGTCTATTTCTTTTCTAAAAAGAGTATGGGCTTTCAGAGCCTGGTTAACGTGGTGTATTGTTTCAATATGTTTATTGTCATAGAGATTATCGATCTTTAACAATCTTTCAACATGTTTAACCCCGGGTTCCGTAAGGAGAACATTCCGGTCTTTTTCATTTACTTCATAATCGACCTCTTCCTTCAATTGGGGAATGAGTTTATTGATTAAAAAATATTTCTTTGTGGATTCTTCTGTTGAACCGGAAATAATAAGCGGAGTTCTCGCTTCGTCAATGAGAATAGAGTCGACCTCATCAACAATACAAAAATTGAGTATTTTTTGCACTTTCAGAGATTTGTGTTCCACCATATTGTCCCGTAAATAGTCGAAGCCAAACTCATTATTGGTTCCATAGGTGATATCACAGCCGTAGGCATCCTGTCGTTCCTGAGGTTCCATGTCGTGCTGGATAATCCCAACAGTGAGACCAAGAAAATTATATACCGGGGACATCCATTGAGCATCCCGTTTTGCCAGGTAATCATTTACCGTAACAACATGAGCTCCTTTACCGGAAAGAGCATTCAAATATACCGGGAGTGTTGCCACAAGAGTTTTCCCTTCACCGGTTTTCATTTCTGCATTTTTCCCCTGGTGAAGAACAACGCCACCCATAAGCTGTACATCAAAATGTCTCATACCAAGAGTTCTTACTGCTGCCTCCCGGACAAGGGCAAAAGCTTCATGTAAAATATTGTCAAGAGTCTCTCCTTTTTCCAGTCTGAGTCGAAATTCCGATGTTTTATTCCTCATCTCTTCATCTGAGAGTTTTTGTATTGCCGGTTCAAAAGAATTTATCTTTTCTGCGATTGGTCTGAGTTTTTTAATATCCCTTTCATGTTTGGATCCGAAAAAGAAACTCAATACGGTGTCTACGTTCATGTTATCTTCCTTTATCTTCTTTAGAAATTTATTTAAATATCGTAAGTGCTTTAACCAAAATATTACTTTAATTAATATACAAATAAACTACAGTAATGTTACCAATAAAATTATCAACATAATTTTAGCATTTTTTGTAAAAAATAAGGGTGATATATATTTTTTTCTCAAAAACTAACTTTTCAAGTTGACAAAAACGGGTATGTTAAATTTAATGGCATAATGATTCAGTAATCCAAAACTGGAAAACAGTTAGGCATAAACTGATAATATTTTTTTCATGTAGTAAACCAAAACTTTTGTTACATCCCCTTTGTGCCCACCATCCTTTTACCTATTAGACCGGGCATAAAGGGGATGCCTTTTTCCAAATTTGTTTCTATCTTCCAAAATTATACCTCTCATATCTCTTCTGTCAAGTATATTCGGGAAAAATATCAATAGAATACCGGGGTTGTGCATTAGTATACTGAAATCAGCCCGGAATGTAACTTCTGCCTGGAGCAATGCCTCTGCAGAACGTTCGGAACTCGCTTCACTCAGACAGCCTCACAACCTGCCGAGGCATCGCTCCAGGCAGAAGTTACATTCCGAATTGCGTTTTTTGGCATATTAACCGCAATTAGTACCGAATAAATCAAACTCTAAAAAACAAAAAAAGCACGGTTTTGAACCGTGCTTTTTTGTAAAACCATTACAGAACTACTACATATAATCCAGGTAATCCTTTAATTTCCTGGCCCTGGTTGGATGACGCAATCTTCTGAGGGCTTTTGCTTCGATCTGCCTGATCCTCTCCCGGGTTACTTTAAATACATATCCCACCTCTTCAAGAGTATGAGAATACCCGTCGTCCAGCCCGAATCTCATGCGAATAACCTTTTGCTCTCGTGCCGGAAGCGTATTTAGAACAGAATGGATCTGCTCATTTAAAAGCCGGTACGCGGCTGTATTTGCAGGAGAATCAACATCTTTATCTTCAATGAAATCGCCAAGCAGGGAATCTTCCTCTTCTCCAACGGGAGTTTCAAGGGAAATTGGCTCCCGGGCAACATTTTTTACTGCCTTAACTTTGGAAACGGGCCATCCCAGCCTGTCGGCCAGCTCCTCAGGGATCGGTTCTCGACCATATTCCTGCTGAAAAAGCCTGGTCTCTCTCATTACTTTGTTAATCTGCTCTATCATGTGAACCGGAACTCGAATAGTCCGCGCCTGGTCGGAAATTGCCCTGGTTATTGCCTGTCTGATCCACCAGGTCGCATAAGTAGAAAACTTATAGCCTTTTCGATATTCAAACTTGTCTACAGCCTTAATAAGCCCAATGTTCCCCTCTTGTATAAGGTCGAAAAAATGCATCCCACGGTTCGCGTATTTCTTGGCAATAGAAACAACCAGTCTCAGGTTAGCATTTATCAGCTCTTTTTTAGCAATGGTGATCTTTCTTCTGCCCTGTGCTATCTGCTTTCCCCATTCAATTATCTCTTCAGCAGAAGCACCTGCTTCCTGCTCAATTCTCCTGATCTTTCTTTCATTGTTGCGAACATCCTTTACAACATCAAGCAACTCTTCTTTACTGTCAAGAAGCAGCTGCTCCAGGATCTTCTTTATATCTTCGCCTTTTTCAATTTTCCTGGCGTAATGCTTTAATTCCTTTATATCTTTTCCATACTGGTCTTCAATTGAATTAAAAAAAGCATAAGTATCATTTACCCTTTTTACCATAGAACGGATCTTGTTCGAAAGCTTGGTAATTTCATTCTCATTAATATCCATTTCTACGATTGCGTCCCGTATTTCCTTACGTAATTCCGCAACCCCATTCCGGACCTTTTCCGCCTCTTCCGAATCTTTTTCCATTTTTTTCAATTTGCTGTTCAGCTTCAATATTTTACTGTCTTTCTCTATAATAATGTCCATATTGTTATTATAGCGCGAATCAAGTTCCGTCATATCAATAGAAGAAAAATAATAAAGCCGGTTTACTTTAAGTACATCAGTAAGCTTAATTTTGCCGTTTTTAACTTTTGAATGGTTTTTTATGAGGTCATTAATGAGGAGTGTAGAGTCGAGGACTGCTTTTTCTATTAAAATTTCACCGGCTTCGATCCTTTTGGCCAGATCGACCTCCTGATCCCCGGAAAGAAGGGAAACTTTCCCTATTTCCTTCAAATATAACCTGATTGGATCATCTATATGCGAAGAATCATCCGATGCTACGCTTTTCTTTGAAGAACTTTTCTTCTTTTTACTTTTTACCGCTGTCTGCTTATTCGAAACTTCCTCAACAACTTCAACTCCCAGTTGATTCAAAAGAATAAATATTTCATCAATCTTTTCGGAATTAAGTAATTTGTCTGGTAATGTTTCATTTATTTCATCATAGGTTATCTCATGATTGGCTTTTCCCAGTTCAATTAGTTTTTTAACCTCAGGAATATTCTCCAGGACAATATCATTCTTACTCATTGCTCACCTAATCCTCTTGTTTATTTATATTGTAATAACTCCAAAAAAGTGCGGCCAGGCATATTTGAAGCATATACTGTATATTTTTACAGGCTAACGCCTTGCTGTTTTACGCTATTAAGACACTTTATCTCTTATTGTTGAGATATTGTGTCAATTTCTCCTTTTCTCTTCTCAAGACCTCAAATTCAGCAAGATACTGATGCTGCGCCCCGCCGGGACGTTTTACCAGCTCCGCATACCTGGTCATTTTCTCCTCAATGCCTTGAAGCTTCATTTTTATATAAATCTCTGTATATGCGGATTTTGGATCTTCTACTTTATGTTCACTGTTAAGGGATTGATTTAAGAATTCACTCTCTACGCCCGCCGGAAAAAAGTCAAACATTTTATCAATTGAAAAGTCCTCATCAGAAAAATATAATTCAGCTATTTTTGTTAATATTTTTCTGGACAGTTCATCTGGTATTTCACTCACGGTAAAATCAATGACAGCCTGCTCAACAAGGTCCGGATGATTACATAATAACTCTACCAGTCCCCTATAAATTATTGCGATATAACCAAGCTCCTTATTATTTTGTTTATCGACTACGGGAATATTTTTCACAACTCCCTTTTTTAAATAATTTGCAAAATCAGCCCGTATTGAGTTTTCATCTATACCCAATTGCGACCCGATACTTTTCAAATAAACACTCCGCTCGGTCTCATAGGGTATTTCTTTTATCACGAAAAACAATGCCAAAAGTGTATTCACACGGCCTTTTTGTTCAGAATTTTTCATAATTTGCTGAATCTTAAACTCTATTGGCTTCATTGATGAGTCAACTACAGCCATAAACTCCCGAACACCCTTTTGCAATATAAAGTCAAAGGGATCTCCCTCGGGAAGCATTGCAACTTTCACTTCAACATTTACTTCTTCTATGATTGCAAGAGACTTCAACGCAGCATTGATCCCTGCTGAATCGGAATCAAACAACAGCACTATCTCCTTACAGTTCCGGGCCAGCTGCTCCACCTGGGTTCCTGTTAACGCAGTTCCAAGAGGGGCCACTACATTTTTCACCCCTCCCTGCCAACACCCGATTACATCAAGATAGCCCTCCACTACAATGGCTCTTCCTAATTCCCGTATCTCTTTCATGGCCTGGTCAAGCCCGTACAGCACATAGCGTTTCTTAAAAACATCCGATTCGGGCGAATTCAGATACTTGGGCTGGCCGTCTCCCAGCACCCTGCCGCCAAAAGCAATTGCCCGGCCGTTTTTGTCAAATATTGGAAATATCACCCTGCTGCGAAACTTATCATAATAATGTATTCGCTGTTCTTTTTTCGAAGAACTAAGGAGTCCGATACTTTCTGCTATCTCCATATTTGCCCTGTTTTTCTGAAGTGGAGTCACTAAAAAGTTCCAGGAATCAGGGGCATAGCCCAATTTAAATGTTTCTATACTCTCCCTGGTAACTCCTCTCTTCAACAGGTAATCCATGCCGGTCTTTCCCGACCCCGACAGCAGGTACTTATGGTAATAATTCATGGCAAAGGTATTATACCGATTTATTTCATCAAACCTGCCGCCTTTTTCCCGGTTTTCTTCCGATTTTATCTCAATTCCTACTATATCCGCTACAAGCTTTACACTCTCGGGAAAATCCAATCGTTCTATTTTTGATATAAAAGAAAAAACATTCCCCCCGGTATGACATCCAAAACAATAACATATCTGTTTGGCCGGGTTGACCGAAAATGAAGGGGTTTTCTCTTTATGAAACGGGCATAATCCTACATAATTCTGCCCCCGCTTCTTCAGCGACGGGACATACCGCTTAACAATCTCCTCTATTGCTGCCCGTTCTCGTACCTGTTCTATAGTCTCCTTTGGTATAAACAATTCTCACCAGACCTTCTTGTAAAAAAATTGATAATTATCCTGAAAGTGTAAGACCGGGCCGCACCCACCCTTACAGTGAAGTAAATCAGAAGAGACTGAGACAGCTACAGCACCCTACAAAATTTAAGCAAACACACTCGTCCGGTTTCACGCCAACCAATAATCAATTAATGAAATGTATATAAATATAAATAATAAATAATATTGCCCTTGTCAACTAAATTGGTGCATTTTTTTTCAATTAATGCCGTTACACATCATTTTTTATCAATAACCAAAATAATAAACAAACTATTTGACTTCATGGTGCCGATTGTTGTAATAGTATGAAAAAAAACCCTTTTAATACTGTTTATAAAAAATTTTAAAATAACTACGAGGCCTTCAATGAAAAAAAGTTACTTACTTATTTTGATCCTGTCAATCTTATTCCTTGTTGAAAACTTCGGTTTAAAACTCATCCAGGCCGATGACTCTGCGGCTGCGGAACCCGCAAAAGTTTCAGTTAAGGATAATAAAACCAAAGAAAGCACTGCTGTTGCGCCTAACTCTAAATATATATTTCCCGAATTCTATAAAGGGATCTATCTCAATATTGCTTCTGCTAAAAATTTCAAAAAACTGAAAAAATTCGTCAAAGCTGCTAAAAAATCACATATCAACACCTTTGTTCTCGACACTCAAAGCTCCAGATACAGAAAGTGCATTGTCCCGGCAAAAAACGTTAAATATTGCATTGACAATGGTGTTCACCCCATTGCCCGGGTTGTTGTTTTCCCTCATGGCCTGTCCACCTACCCTGTTCCCAAATCTCTCATTCAGTCAAAACTCGACATTGCCGAAAGTGCCTGCAAAAACGGCTTCAAGGAGATCCAGTTCGATTATATCAGGTTTAATGACTCAAACAGGCTCAGAAAACTCTCCAGGGCAAAGCGTTACGCGTTTATTGAAGGTTTTCTTCAAAAAGCCCGTACCCATCTGAAAAAATACAATGTTAAAATTGCCGCAGACATATTCGGCAGGATCCCTTTAAATAAAGGGGATATTATCGGCCAGAGAATGGAAGGCCTGGACAAAGTTGTCGATATCATCTGTCCCATGGCCTATCCCTCTCACTATTGGACCCGTAAACTTCAGCATGATCCATACTATACAGTAAAATGGACCTCTGCTTCCGCGAAAAAAAGGACAAAAAATGCTCAAATCGTTACTTACATACAGGCTTTTAAATGGAAAATGCCCTCTAAAATGTCATATTCCAAATATATTAAACGCCAGATCGAAGCCTGTCATGATGCCAATATCAAAGGTTTCTTTCTCTGGAACGCTCGCCAGGATTATAAAATCCCTTTTAAAGTTACCAAAAAATATTACACTAAAAAAAACAAACAGATCACCCGGAGCGACAAGCTAAAAAACGAAGAAGGTTAACTTCTGCTTGATCCATTCCATAAAAAAAGGCGAGCTTTTTCAAGTTCGCCTTTTTTATGGAATTTTTTCTGTGAATTACTCGTCAACAAATGACTTCAGTGCCAGCTCTTCCGTTTTATGAACCTCAAAATCATCTATAATTTCTATAACTTCAAAAAATGCCTTCACTGTTTCACTCATATTACATAATTTGAGCCTGTTCCTGGTTTTTTCAAATTTCTTCTGCAATGATATGAAGACTTTTAATCCCGGACTCGTTATCTGGTCTATTTCCTGCAAATTCAATAATATATGACAATCCGGTTCCTCTTCAATTATCGCAAAAATCTCATTTTCAATATTGGCCGATACATATATGTCGAACCTGCCTACAAGGTAAATAACAATAACATCCCCGACTCTTTTTTTATGCAAATTCATGTTCTCCTCTATCTCACTTCATTTGATTTAAACCTGGATAAAAACTCACGCACCAGGTGTGTCATTCGTGCCAGCACCAGGGAACTGATTACCAGGTATAACAACTTCGGCAGCTTGATCTTTGTCCCTTTAAATAAATTCAACATATCAACCTGAGAGCAGAGTACAAACGCCAATATTAAAATTAAAATATCCCGGGCTGCTTCTACTGCTTTATTTTCCACAAAATTCTTCTCTATTATGGAAAAAATCGCCATTACAGATGCTTCCATGATAATTGCTATTATAAAAAAATTAAATACATTCTGAACTAATGCTTCACCGTTCATTCCGCTCTCCATTTATATAGGACCATGAAAGCTATACTAGTGTTTACTGCTATACCATAAAACTCAACTGTAATATTATAATATATCAGCTTAAATAATCAAGTCAATTTTCTTAAATGGGGAAATAACGGGGATACAATTCTGCTTAAAAATACTTCACCAGCAACACCTGGTTCCCTTTCCGGTTATACTGTATTTCATCAAATAAATCCTGCGCCATCATGATACCTCTTCCATGTGCCATCATGTTCTCATTCAATTCCTCAGCGTCACTTTCTAGTATTTTCTGATGATCAAACCCCGGGCCTTCATCCGTTATCTTATATGCCACCTTCTTCGTGTTTATTATATGCTCTATCATTACCCGCCGTTCACTATAATTTGGATTACGCTGCCTGGCCGCTACAAACTTCAAATAATCTCCCTTAAGGATGGCTTCGGTCTTATCGTTAAACGAAATTTCAAGGTTTCCGTGCTCTATCGCGTTTATCAATATCTCCCTGAGCGCTACCCGGAGCATGTTAATCTCCCGGGGGTCCATATATCTGCGTAAATTCCTGGTTAAGCGATGCGATATCTCTTCTGATGTTACCAGAAAATTCCCTATGGAATAACGCTGCTTCTCATATATAAAATTCCGTATGAGCGTATCCTCTACCATTGATGATGCTTTTCCCAGGATCTCGTTCTTTCCCTCTATATCAAGATATTCCAGGCGTACCATCATCAACTTTGGTTCTATTCCTTCCCTGGGCAGCAACTCCGTTGCAAAACTTATGGGTTCCCGTTCATCTACAAAACCTTTCAGCTTCTCCTGTACCAGCTGTTTCTCTACAGTCTCTCCTTCCACTTCCGTGTATATCATGTCCATGAAATTTACTTTTTGTATTGAATCCGGGTCCAGGCGTAATTCCCGCTTTATGGCCTGGTTCGCTGTTACAAAATTCAAGTCCTCGTCCAGGGTAAAGATTATATCACTTGATCCCTCTACCAATACCCGGTATTTTTCCTCAGATAAACTGAGCTGGAGATTTGCGTCTTCTACCTCCGATTTTGACTGCCGCACTGTTGCAAGTTCCCGTTCACGGGCTTCCACAGCTTCCTGCTCTGCTTTTTGTTTTTTCTCCCTTTCCTGGTTGATTCGGTCTCCCAGGCCAAGAGACAGCAGGATTACCTCCATTGCAGAGCCGACTTGCATTGCGTATGTGGAGAAAAAAGTTGTTTCGATTACAGCAGAATTCCTTAAAATATATACAATTGATCCGAACAGCAACGCGCACCAAGCAAAAATAAAATATTTTGCAGGTCGATACTTTCGATATAAACTTACAGATGCGACGCTAAGAATGCAAACAATTGATGCAGCAACCAGAGTATTGACAATTACAATACACAGAGAATAGCTAAGAAAAAAGGAAAAAATTGCATAAATAATAAAAATAATTTTTAATATAAAAAATATTTTATGAAATACCTGATTATTACTTTTCGTTTTCAAAAACAATTGAGTAAATTGGATGACAGAAATAGACAAAACCGTATCCAGTAAAGGGATATAGTGGATAGATAAAAACCCTGGCCAGATATACTCATACGCCAACCCGTTTTGAGTTAATTGCAGAAATCCAAATCCCAGGATATATAAAATATAATAAAGATAGGTTATATCTCTTATTGAAAGGAATAAAAATAAATTATAAAGGAACATTACAATAAATATTCCGTAATATATTCCAAGTACATATTGCTCTGTATGGTCTTTTTCCTGAAAAGAATCCGTAGTCCATAACTTTAATGGAATTTCCAAGCGGTCTTCATTTTCAAAACGAATATAATATGTTCTGCTTTTACTTGCCGGCAATTCCAGTTTAAAAACAAAATTTCTGTGTTTGATGTCTCTTGCATCAAATGGCAACAGGTAACCTGCTTCATGAGGTGTATAACCTCCCCCTGGTTTGGGTATATATAGGGTTATTTGCTCCATTAACGGATAGTCAAGCTCAAGTAATAAATCTTTATCCTTTTGCAAGCCTGATTTTAGTATAAACCTGACCCAATATACAGACGTGGTAAAACCAAAATTTGGTGATTTATCTTTGCTCTTAACGAATTTCTTTGATATTTTGCTTGTGGTAACCGTTTCTATATTTAATTCTTGTTTTGAATCCTCAAGTATTTCCAAATCTGTTCCCAGACTCTTACCCGTAAAAGAATCATTAACTTCTACAGGTTTCAACTGTGTACCAGCTTCATTTTGAGCACTTGCAGCTATAGATACGTAAAATATGAATATTGAACTGAAAAGAAGTATATATGAATATGACATAATCTTTTTAATCATGCTAAAACCTCAAAAAAATTCTATATACTATAACAGATGTTTGTCTTCAAGTCAAGTACTAAAATCATATAATCAGCCAATACGTCAACAATAATTATGTAAAAATTAAATTAGTGTAACCAGACAGGGCTATTCTGCCAAGAGAAGCATTACTCTAAGGCAGAATTATTGTTAATTGATCACAGTTTCAATAAGTGAGGGGACAACATCATCATTTTTATCTGCCGGGGTCAAAAAACCTGCTTTAAAGCAATAATCCATAAAGGTTTTAATCAAATCTTTATCTATCTTTGGACAAACAATATACGCATTTTCCAGTATACTTTTTGTATATGACGCATCCGCATAACTACTTGCTGTAGGGGTCATAAGATCCGGGTTAAATCGAATCAGATCTGTTGTTAAGGAATCATACTCCTTTCCATCTTTAAAAAACTGATGTTTGCGTATCCTGTCCATATATTCTTGCGGGCTTAAGAGTTCAATATCAAATCCATAGTCCTTTAATAAATATATTATTTCATAGAATTTCCTATAATCCGTATTTATCAGGTGATATGTTTCATAAATACTTTTTAAAGATGTTCCCAGATAAATAATCCCCTTACTTACATAATCCACAGGAGTGACATCAAAATATACGGCATTATTCATAGCAAAACGTTTTTCAATATCCGTTTTCAATATATTATAGAACACACCGGTTATACCGGTAAGACCAAAGGGATATCGACCATTACGACTATCACCAAAGACATTACCGGGCCGGACAATTATCCATTTAAGACCATTGTTACGGGCAGAACGAACAATTTTCTCAGCCTCAAATTTTGATTTTTGATATCCCATGTTTTCATAAAATTTTTGTCCTAAATCAAAATCTTTTTCCGTAAAAGGATCACACAATCTTTGCATCCGGTCTGCCATGACTGCATAACTTGAAACATGAACAATATACTTCTGCCTGGTTTTTAATGTGAAATTGACTATATTCCTGGTTCCATCCACATTAACAGCCTTTAACTGGTCATATAGCCCGTGAAGACTGGTTTTACCTGCTACATGTATTACCATACTAATACAAGCGGTCAATTCTTCATACAGGCTTTGCTCCAGACCAAGATCAGGTTTTACAATATCCCCAATAACAGGGTAAACACGTTTCTTAAGTTCAAGAACCAGGCTATCTTCAGGGTCATAGACATTGAGTAATTCCCTGATCCGTTCTTTACCATGTTCAATATTTTCAGCCCTTACCAGGCAATACAGCTCACTGTCTGTACTCTCTAAAAGTTCTTTAAGAAGACTTCCTCCTATTACGCCGGTTACTCCGGTAATAAATATCTTACGAGTCTCCAGAAGAGAAGAAAGTCCGGAAGGATTTTGCAGAATATTCTCTTCTTTGATTGGCTCACCTGCTGTGGTATTTTCAATAGCATTTTCAATCCGGGTGTTAATATACTGTGCCAATTTTTTTATGGAAGAATGTTTAAAAACCGCATTCGTGGAGATAATATCTCCATAACGCTCTCGCAAATAATTTGTAAGCTTCATCCCGGCAAGAGAAGTAAGACCATATGTAGAAAAAACGGAGTCAAGATCAAGCTCCTGTTTTTCAAGATGGAGTAGTGAACTTATTATTTCGATAAGCTCATTTTGAATATCTTCTATTGATTCTCCGGTATACTCAATAATAGCAGGCAAAGACGATCCCGGTTCACAATGAGAGTTCTCTTCCAACGGAACAGAAACAGATTCCTCGATATGCATATCATATGGCCAATGCCGTTTTCGATTAAATTGATAGGTTGGTAAAGGGATCCTCTGTACTCCCATACCGGCATACAACTTTTCCCAGGGAATATCAACTCCCTCTATCCATAATGAAGCTATTTTCTTTAGATCAGATTCCTCCGATATGAATTTAACACTATCCTGATCCGGTTTATTTTTTGTACTCTTTTTTATTTTTTTATAATTTCCTGAAAATATCCGGTTCCCATCAGCGCAGTTGGTTACATTTTTTAGACACTGGTCAAGAATAACAAAAAGTTCATCTTCTGTTTTTGCAATAATTGCAAGTCGTTCATCCATGCTCTCCCGGCCGATCTGCAACGTGTAGGCCATATTGCATAAAGAAAAACTTTTCGATTTTCGAATAAATCTTTTCATCTTTTCTAAATACTCTTTCAATCTTTCCGAATCTCTTGCGGAAAAGATAAACAAACACTCCACAGAACTCAATTGTTCCAGTTTATTTTCATTCTCTTGAACTATATATTCTTCTATTATAAGATGAGTATTGGTGCCGCCAAAACCAAAGGAGTGGAGACCGGCTCTACGAGGAATCTCTTTTCCTTCTTGATTCAGCAAGGATTTCCATTCTTCTGTCTCGTTAAGAAAATAGAATGGGCTATTTTTTATTTTGATATAGGAATTCATTTCTTCAAAATTAACAATGCCTGGTAATTTTTTATATTTTAACGCTAATACCATTTTTAATAACGACGCAATACCCGAGGCGGATTCAAGGTGTCCAATATTCGGTTTAAGTGTACCAATACCGCAATATTCTTTTTGTTCAACCGTCATATTAAACATTTGATTCAACGTTGAAAATGCTTTTTTAAATGAATTAATTTCAATGGGATCCCCCATACTGGTTCCGGTACCATGAGCCTCAATATAGGTAACTGTCCCCGGTTCTACGTTCGCTTTTTCATATGCAGATACAATAACTTTTGACTGGAGTTCGGGATTTGGAGCTGTTAACGAATGGCTTCTCCCTCCATGATTTACCGCACTCCCCTTTATAACAGCATAAATAGTATCTTTATCTATTTCAGCTTTATAAAGAGGCTTTAATAAAACAGCTCCTGCTCCTTCTCCGCGTACATATCCGTCGGCATCTTTATCGAATGAACTGATTTTTCCTCTCTTACTTAACATTCCTGCTTTATTCAGTGTGATAAAAACTCTGGGGGAAAAAAGCAAATTAACCCCGGCAGCAATGGCCTG
Organism: bacterium; assembly: GCA_024224995.1. Next base: position 19,029 of record JAAENB010000452.1, read on the forward strand.
ATCACATTCTCCATTTTGAATAGCAGTTTTTGCCGAATGTACAGCAACTGCAGAACTGGAACAGGCCGTATCTATTGCTTCACTAGTACCCTGGAAATTAAAAAATGATGAAATCCTATTTGCTATAATAGAAAGAGATCCCCCGGTGGCCAACCACGCATCAATTTCTACATTATTGTCTCGTAACAGTTCGGTGTATTCTATATTTGATACCCCTACAAAAACACCGGTGTTTGTTCCTGACAGATCCGATGCCTTATACCCTCCATCTTCTATGGTTTTCCAAACTATTTCAAGAAGGATTCTTTGTTGAGGGTCCATTAACTCAGCTTCGACAGGGGAAATATTAAAAAACATTGAATCAAATTTATCAACATCCGCAATAAATCCTCCTCTGGATATTCCGGCACTATCTTCAGTATAGTGTCTCCAATTCCAGCGTTCTATTGGAATTTCTGAGAGAACCTCTTTTTTATTTTCTAAATTTTCCCAGAACATTTCCAGGTCTTCTGCTCCGGGAAGCATTCCGCCAATTCCTATAATTGCTATTGGTTCTTCCCCAGGAAGCATTTTACCTTCTTGCTCTATTTGCTGATCATCCAACAATTGAAAACGATTTCTCTTCCTATAATCTTTAAAACCAGGCTGTAGCAATTCAACCTCTTGAGTACCGGTAATCATTTTAGAACTACCACGATAAAATTGAACAACATTCTCGCCATACTCCTTGTATAAATATTTTGCGATTTCCCCTATAGATGAATGCTCATATAAGACAGGCGGCAGCAAGTCTGTAAAATATTTGCTATTTATTACATTGGCAAGCTCTGTTAGCGTAATAGAATCAAAACCATATTCACTCAAATCATCACCTACACCGATACCAACTTCGCTTAATTTCAATATTTCAGATACAATTGCAAGCAAATCATTCTCAATCTCATAAAGTATATCATTCTCATCAGCTTCCGGCATAGACGATGATATACCGCCATTTTTATCTCGAACGTTCTGTCTAAATATTGACACCTGCTTTATTTTATATGAGTCCCCAACAACAGGAATAACCCGTCCACTCTCCCCCGCTAAAGTCTTTTCAAATATATCAATCCCGCTCTCTCTATCCAGGGGCTTCATTCCCATTGTATTCTCTAAAAATTTTTCAGT
>JAAENB010000453.1 GCA_024224995.1 bacterium
CGGAACTCGCGTTGCTCAAACAGTCCTCACAACCCAAAGAGCCCATACTACTTCAAGGCCAGATGCAGCTCGCAATACTATTTTGTTTCTGACGTATTTTTTCCCCGCCGGGGCGGGGTCAGGTGCTCTCAAGAAAATCTTTTTCAATAGGGCTGTTTTCCGGGAAGAGAGACGTTGCATGCAACGTCTTTACGGGTTGGTTTCCCGGAGATTTGTCCCGGGTCAACACCACCTCGCAGGGGTCGCACTCCTTGCCCGGAGCATCTTCGCTTCGCAAAAAACAGACCCCGGTATCGACACAGTTTCTGACCTATTTTTCCCGGTGTCTGAGCGGAGCCGAAGACCCGGGTCAGGTCTCTACCGGGCAGTCCAAATCTCCGGAGGGGCCGGATTTTTTGGTAATGCATATTCAATATAATACGGCTTAACAATTACCACCGCGTAATTTGGATCTTCCGGACCGCTAAAAAGCGCCGCAAGCTCCTCATTCCAGAACGCGTCTTTTTCTTCCTGCGTAGTTACCACCTCGGCCTTTCCCTGAATTTGCAAATAGGGATTCAAATCAGTTAAATTCATAACACCGCAATTTAAATGAACTTCGGGATTATTTTTTATTTGCGATACTTTCCGCAATGGCATCATTGTTGAAAATCGAATGGTTAAATCAGGGGCTCCAACCGCCACAACATAGCGAACCCAGGGTTTTCCATCTTCCGTAATTGTGGCGATCCCTGCCAGGTGGGGTTTTCCTATAACTTCAAAAATACGCTCTTCCAGGTTTTTCATACTGATCTCCTTTTGTCTTTAATGTATATATCTAATATACAACACCAAATACGACAACAGTATGTCGTAATTAAAAACTAACCTGAAAAAAAATTCATTTTATTTTGATTGATATAAGGCCATAATTTCTCCGGTTTTTTCCAGAATCATCTCCTTAAGGACAGGGGGTTCCAAAATTTTGATTTTATTGCCAAAGCTCATGATCATTCCCAGCCAGTATTGCTCGTTTTTAGGCAGATTTATTTCCAATAAACAGGTCTTATTATCTAATTCCGTTATGGTGCCGCCCGAAAAATTAACTTCCATTGCCACTCGTATGTCCGCGTCAAATTTCAGTTTAAGACTAATTTCATGTTCTTCGGAATTTTCACCGTTTTGATTAAAAAATTCTTCCGGGTTAATCGATTTCCGCTTAAACGTTTTATTTAACAGTTTAATATTTCGTATTCGTGAAATAGAAAACAAGCGGTAATCCGACTTTTCTCTGCAATATGCCAGCAAGTACCATGAGTGCCATTTAAAGGCGATTGTTAACGGTTCCACCGTACGGTGCGAGTGCCGGTGATTTGATCCGGTGTAATCAAATTCCAATAATTTGCTATGCTCTATTCCCTCTTCTATGAACGAAAAATTCTCTTTCATGTTTTTAGATTCTTTAAACGCAGTAAAATCTATATATAGTTTATCAGCGATATCGTCTTCACTGTTTCTTGAAAAAAGAGATTTTATTTTTTCCAGCGTGGTAAATACTTTTTTATTATCATAGGCAGAGCACAAACCCTTGAGGGCGGTGATAATAAAGAAAAAATCATCGGGGTTTATTATCTGCTTGTCCAGAGTATAAGCGTCCATAATACTATATCCGCCCGATGCTCCCTGTGTCGCGTAGACCGGTATCCCTGCCATACATAATGAATCAATATCCCGCTGAATAGTCCGTACCGATACTTCAAAGAGTTCGGCCAGTTCACGGGCACTGGCCGACTTTCGATTTAGCAGATATATTAATATTCCAAGTAATCGATCAATTTTCATTAGATTCCTTTTTCAATACGTTTTAGCCCGATTGAATACAAAATGTCAATAAGATTGCCGCTTTTTTATGAATCTTTTTTTATTTTTAATTTTTGTGGTTGATTTTTATCATCGGGTATATGATATACAGAATATGAAAAAGATATTTGAAGGAGACTCTGCCGAAGTATATGACTATGACGAGAAGACAGTACTAAAATTATTCAAAAATGAAGGATATGGAAATTCGAGAGAATTCTGTGAATATGAATTTAATATTTTAAATTTGCTGTATCAAAACCAGTTTCCGGTTCCGGCACCCTTTCGCCTGTTTAAACATAATAACAGGTTTGGTTTTTTAATGCAAAGAATAAACGGTGACTCCTTAAAAGATTTAATAGCGAATAATAACAGCGTAGATACCTACTCAAGCTTATTAGGAAATTATCACAAATTACTTCATTCAAAAATAATAGATAACAACAACATCCCTTTTATTAAAGACATTTTAATTCAGCATCTAAACAATTTAAAAACAGATTTTTTTGATATTAAAGACCAATTAATTTCAATATTTAATTCAATTAATACCACCACAGTATTAACTCATGGAGATTTTGCGCCAAACAATATACTCCTGGAAAATGATACGGTATATATTATTGATTGGCCCGATTTGATGTATGGCGACAATTACGCGGATATTGCAAGAACGATATTATTTCTTACTGATGATTACAATCCTCATATTGGAAAATATTTTTTAAACAGCAATGAGAAAACAAAATTTATTAAGAATTATATTCATGTATATTTTAAGGATGATAATAATTTCAATAGCAGCAAACTAACAAAATGGTTGGTTATTAACAGTGTGCTTGAGTATACGTATATGGAGATTGAAACTCAACATACGGAATTTTCCAATAAAATGCATAACTTTGTATATAAATTTATGGAAAATAATGATATTGATTTTTTTGAACAATTATGTTGATACAAAAAAAACAGGGGCGCGTAATGAAAAGAAAACAATTAAGTACAATAACAGCAATGTGTTTAGCAATAGTATTTATCACTCTTAGCTGCTCAAACATTCCCAATCCACCCAAATTCCATTGCCAGGATTTGAATTCCAAAAACGGGAACATCATAACAATGGATTTGGCCCCAAAGAAAATATTCGGTTTTGGCCTCACCTACCCCGGCCACATTGAGGAAACCCAATGCAGCTACGACGCGAGTAAAACTCCGCCGGTGTTTAAAAAAAGTCCTGTCTCACTGAATCCAAATCATGATGCTGTTAATATTCCAACTCATTCTCAAATACTATCGGCAGTAGAAAGCCTTGAGCCGGGTGTTACCGCCAAACTGGAAAAAAAATATGGGAAAGAGAAGATTCCGGCTATGGTAGATTATGAGGTTGAACTGGGTTTTGTTTTACTGGAAGATATTGAATGGGAGAAGCTTTCTAACGCCGGCTATATGCCCAAAATCGGCTTCTTCCTTGCAAATGATATTTCCGCCAGAAGCATCGCGGTTTTCGGCGAAGAGATGAAAAATAAATATGAGTATTGGGGGATATCAAAAAGCTTTAGGGGATTTCTTCCCCTTGGAAATAAAGTCTGGGTTCCGGAGAAGCTCAACACGAATACCACGTACTGCACTACGCTCACAACAAAGGTTAACGGGAAAATCAAGCAGAAGCAGGTCACGGAAAAGCAGATCTATACCGTTAAAAAAATGCTCGGGTTCATATATTCCACGCATAAAAATGATTTACCCGCATCGGGGGATATTGTTCTTACGGGAACTCCTGCCGGAGTGGCGCTGCAGGTTCCTGCCTGGAAAAAATGCCTGGCTAATTTTTTCGGTATTGGCCGGTTTTCACGGCTTGAAAAACTTATTAGCGCGGATAAAGATGAAAAGATGTTTTTGAAAGATGGGGACCGGGTGGAGGTTTCAGCGGGTGAACTTGGCACAATAACTGTTGTTATTAAATCACAGGCGAGTCTTCCATAGCAGGCGGCCATTTTTTATTTTCACGCAATAGACATTACCGCCTGAATTAAAAATCACCGTATTCCCATGGATCACGGCAAAAGCCAGGGAGCCGCGTTTGGGTTCTATTGGGTCGCCTGTTGACGGGAACTGTTCCTGGTTTATTTGCCAGAGAATGGTTCCGTTAAAATCAACGCACGTGAGATAAAAAAAATTTCTATCAGTCGTTTTAAAACTCACCATTATGGCTCGTTGTAATTCTTCGCTTATTTCCAGAAACATGCCCTGTAAAAAATTGTCCCCCTTCGGAATAACGCGTCTATTGGCATCACTTAATTGCTTTATACCGTTACTTGACCCGGTCAAACGCAATATGGTTTTGGAATAGCGGTTAGAAACTTTTTTTTCAACCGCGTCATTGGACAGTTTATACGCGGTAAAATTAAGAGTCCCTACAAGAGAAGGCCGAATGTGGGCGTGGGGAATATTTTCTCTATTGAGGCTTCCATATGGCAGCAGCTTGTTTTCGAATGGTTTTAATACATAGTGTTTTCCGTTCTTCGCCTGGATATCAATAACCCGGTCATGAGTATTGTGGCGGGCTTTTTCAATCCCAACAGATAATTCTAGAAATTGTCCCGGCAGGGTTTCATTGCTCCACCTGGTTGTACTATCACCCTTTTGCAAATCCATGAGAATAAATTTATGATCCAGTTTGTATAGATATAGATTGTTCTGATGATCGAGCAATTGAGCACCACTCCCCAGAATAATCCTGTTTTTTCGAAGTCCCGTTTCCGGATCTATTACATGAAGACGGACGCGCTCAACAAAATCATCATCATGGCCTCCAAAATAATGAAAATCGAGCAGACAAAGATACTTGCCCGAGAGGCTGGCTTTCCTGAAATCCCTGGCGTATCCATATCCAAGATATATGGGATTCAATATGCCCGGTACTGCGAATAGCGCGGGCAAGGCAAAGAATGCACCGCGAAGAATGCGGTCTTTGATTTTATTCCGGAGCCATGTGCGTTTGCCCAGAACAATTCCCGCAGGAATTGTAATAAAAACGCCAATGACCAGAATCCAGGCATTTAAAAATATGTAATCAAGAATAGCATTCATAGGTATCTACTATAGCAAAATAAATAATTTTTGCAACCATTATTTACACTAATCTTGATTTGTTAATTGAACCTTTCCTATGAATTTTTTTTCTACCAGTAAACGGTTTTTGTACCAAATCTGAAAAGTCCATTCTCCCGGAACCATCTCATAAGGATATTTATTTGAAAATGTCCAATATTGTTCCTCATGAGATATTGTGCAATTATTAAGTTTTTCAAGATAAAAGTTTTCCGAATGATATGCACTTGTTTCTCCGTTCTCATCGGTCAGTGGAGGATGAATCGTGACTGCTTTAAATCCGTCAACCATGTTTCCCTCAGGGAGATTATATATTATAAATGATAAATACATGATTGTACCGTCCAACAATGGAATTTCATCGGTTTTTTTGGTTATCGTTATATTTTTCATATTCCAGTAAATTTCCTGCGAGGTCTTCCCGCCTTCCCGGGTAATGAAATCAACTTCTCCCTTTGCAATTCCATAAAGAAGAATTGCTGCTTTTATATCATCGTCTTTTTTTATTCTCAGCTTTTGGTAAATGCCATTTCCTTCAATATGGCCATTATTAAATGTTCCCGTATACTTTAATCCATTGGAGTAAAACCATATTCCTTCTCCATGAGGTTTTCCTTTTTCCCATTCCCCTTCATATTTGCTGCCGTTAAAAAAATAATATGTTCCCCTGCCATGTTCTTTTCCGTCTTTACAGTTCCCTATATAGATGCTTCCACTGGCATATGACATTGTACTAAAACTGTTTTTACAGTCGCCATTAAGGCATTGAGCGTTCAGGTTTAACGGGAATATTGAGAATACGGTTATTAGCAAAATTATTATTTTTTTCATTATTATACCTTATTATACCTTATTTTATTAGAGCTTCTCTACGACTTCACGAGCCAGGCGCTCACTATAACTATGTTTGACCCAAAAACCGGGACTCCATCCTTTAATAAATCGATGAAAATCGGTCCACGCGACAGGGTACAAACGCCTCCATTCCTTTTCCAGGGCGTCCATATCTACGGTCTTTTTTTGTTTTTGCACGGCATCTTTAAGAGCCTGGAAATAAAGATGCAGCACCTCGGACTCCCAGCTTTCACACTCTTCTTCACTCATGCAGCTGCCGGTAAAATAGGCCACATCTTTCATTCCGCAGCCGCCGCCCACGTATTGAAAATCAACGGCCGCGACATTTTTTCCATCGGGAGTAAAACAAAAATTAGCGAGCTTCGCGTCACCGTGAACAAAAGTCTTAAAGCGGCACTGCTGCAATTGCTGATCAATTTTCCCGGCCGCGTTTTTTAACGCGGGATCCGTAAGCGCCTTTAACTCATCGGGACGGGTGCTTAAGTGCCAATAGGTTCCCACCTTCCATAAATTATCCGGCTTTTCTCCCATAAATGTCGCGTGAAAATTCGCGAGCCATAGGAGACAGGTTTTTATTTCCCCAAAGGAGATACCGGATCTGCGCGATGAAAATCCCGCGTCATCAAGATCTTCCAGAACCATGAGAATTTCATCACCCTGAGATTCGAGCGCAAAGCATTTGGGCACACGGCAGTCTTCACCGCAATGTTCGCTCCATTGTTTATACCAGGCCATTTCCACTTTATACGATTTTAGTTTTCTTTGATGAGAAATGTCAGTGTTCCCGCCCCGGGAACGATTACCCGCTTTAGGGAACCGTACGTTCTTAACTACCACGCTTTTTATGTTTGTTCCCGTAAGTTCATAGCGTAAAATTTTCCCGTACCCGCTCCAGAGATTCTGGATCTCTTCGATCTCATAAAGATCTTTGGCCCCCGTTGCCTTAAGGATTATTTTTTGAAAATGATTATTCATGTACTCAACTCTCTTCGTCCGGCACATCCGTATTATTTTCCACGGCCTCGGATTTTCCCCATTCATATTTGCACGCATAACAAAACCAGAGCGGAAGTGTTTTATCCTGTTTGAGCCAATTGGCTGCTATGGGAGTTGTTTTGCCGGATCCGCATTTGGGACATATTGCTTTACTCATCTTTCGGCTCCTCTTCAATATATTCTTTTTATTTGTATTGATGCATATTCTATATTCTCCATGATTTTGTTCAAGTTTTATTTTTAATTACAGATACCCCTTTGGCAGCAGTTTAAAAACATTAA
>JAAENB010000454.1 GCA_024224995.1 bacterium
CCGCACCTGAATATACTTCCGCAAAGAGAAAGCTGCTGCATAAAACCATGATTATTGTTAGTCCCGGTAGTTTTTTCATATGATTCCTGCGCTCCTTATTGTTCCTGCTTCGTTTTATTATACTGCCATTAAAATTTATGAATGTCAATAAATTTAAAATATCCAAAAACCGTCCGGACGGGAAAAAGTTCCTTGACATTTTCGGAATTATGTAGTCATTTGCATGCAAATGGTGCAAATAAATTAGAAGAGAGGTGAAGTAATGATTAGAAAAATTTTATTTCGTAAGGTTATTCCCATCTGCTGCATGCTAACTGTAATAGCAGTTTTAGTAACAGGTTGTGAAGATGAACTCTCCTTCACTGACCGTATGAACGGCAGCATGAGTTATGACATGTCCGATGGAATGAATTCCTATTTTGGCAGTCTTCATGGGCATTCAAAAAAATCCGATGGAGAGGAGTGGCCTTCTGAGGTGTATGCTCACGCACGGGATGTCGCGGGATTTGATTTTTATGGTTTAACAGACCACGGTTTTATGCTTTATGGAACGGAATGGCAGACAATTGAAAGCCACAGGGCAGCTGCCAACATTGATCATGAATTCATTGCCATACGGGGTTTTGAGTGGTCAAATAATACATCGGGTCATATTAATGTTTTTGATACTGATGATTATACAAGTTTTTTACGCACCATGACACTGTCGGCAGGTTTAAACTGGATTGATGACCATGGCGGAATAGGGCAGTTTAATCACCCGGGTGATGCTGCATGGATGCACTTCAGCAATATGAAATACCGCAGTTATGCACATGAGTATATGACAATGGTTGAAGTCGGCAACGGAAATAACGGTGTCACAGACGGAAGATATTATCCCTATTATATTAAGGCATTGGACAATGGATGGCAATTAGCACCGTCCAATAATCTCGACAATCACAGCCAATGGTTTGATAACGAATGTCACAGAACAGCAATTGTCGCTGAAGAGCTCACTCAGCCGGCTTTACTTGATGCCATTCGAAACAGGCGTGTTTACGCAACAGACGATCCCGATATGGAAATTATTTTCAGGAATGAAGATGGCACCTGGATGGGATCGGAAATTGATTTTAACCTGTTTTATAATGATTCAACTCAGTTCTATATTGAAGTTACGGATAATGAAGAAATAACAAAACTGGAACTTATTTCCAATGGCGGAACTGTGGCAGCAGAGCAGACATATTCCGGTGGAGAAACAACAGTTGTGTGGACTCCTGAAATTCCTATTGACGGCGATGCCTATTATTTTGTTAGAGTAACAGAGCACAATACGATTGAAACAAGCACCGATGGTGATGTTCAATTATCCGTTACTGCCCCTATATGGATTAAAACGTATAGTAGTAATTAATGGTCTCAAGGCGGCCATAGAGGCCGCCTTGTTTTCCTGAAAATTCAATTTTCATTGCTTCCCAATTGCCAAGGCTTTTATACGGATTGGGTATGGAACCAATTATTGATCTCATAATGGGGAATCATAGAAATAGCTTCCTGCTCTCCAGTCACTGTTACCGGTAACAGAGCCAAGAAGTCCCCCGCTCACGCTGGAATATTTAGCACTTATGGTATTATGGCTTCCAACCACAAGCCCGCCATAAGAGGTGTAATTATGATATGCACCTACTACAACATTATGAGAGCCTGTGCTATTACTACCACCGTAACTTGCCTCGTTATACCCCACAATCAAGTTCCCAAGACCGTTCACAGTGTCATTACTTAAACCTGTACCGCTAGCAACTTGTACATTTTTCTGTAAAAAAAGTTTTTATAATAAATATATTAAAAGAACAAGTTCTTTTTAGGAAAAACACGTTAATATAGAATTATGGTTCTCATCAACAGGTATGAAGGCATGCATTACAAGAAGGATATTCCCGAAATTATCAACAAACTTTCAAGCCGGTTCCCCACAATTGAATTTAAACTTGCAAAGCCCATAGGATATGAACCAACAATTGTGAGGGGTATACATACAACGGCCGATCAAATATTATCAAGTATTTTATTAAGTGTATCAACAACATCATCAAATGAATATTTAGTTTGAAAGGAGAGTACCACTTCTGATGGGACAAACCTTTTCCCATGCGCAAGATAATTACGGTAATTAATAAAATCAGTTAGATTACTAAAATCTTCCTTTCCAATTTTATTCTCAATTATTGGTAATACTTTTGAAATTTTATCAACCTCCGATTCCGAAATAACAAACTTTTTTTCACATTTACTAAACGGAAATTCATCCTCCAATATCCCCTCGACATTCTTCTTAATCTCTCCCGATGCATTTTTGAATTTATCGAATACTATTTTTTCAAAATCAGAAATAACTTTTATATAACACGACTCCTCGATAATTGCATACAGGTTGTCTAAATAATCATTTAATGGATTTTTTGTGCTGGTTTTTTTAGACCCAAGGACCGGCAAGTTAAAAATTTCTATTGCTTTATTTTTATCAGATTTAGCGCGGTCTACAATATATTTATGTGTTTTTGTTAAAGTCTTATAGAAAGAACTTGTAATTTTTCCATTACTCATCATCAATCCATTTTTCAAGATATTGTTCAATTCTTTCTTTTGAAAAATCCTCTAATTCTGATAGATCCCCTTTTGACATTATTTTCCATTCAAACCTTTGATCATTATTTTTAATTTTAAGAATCATGTGTCGATCGGAAATATTTCCGTATTTATAAAAATCAATTCTTCCCCATGCTCCATCAAGTATAGTCCCTATTGGTTCAAAAATTATTGTGAAATTAAATATTTGCATTTTCATACGGTTTACTTCGTATTTTCCAATTCCATCTTCGGTTATAGTTATTTTATCCTCTTTTGAAATTTCAATTAAATTATCCTCTTTTAAAGGTTTAAACCATTCATCTATTTTTCCATAAATATAATTAATGTCTTCCAGCCAATCATTTTTGGTTTTTTCCCAATCAATTGATTGCTCTTCCTTTTTTCTCTTAATTTCGCGCAGTTTGTCTTCTAGTGACATGTTTATCCTCTCTATGTATAGTTACAATGATTTTATTCTCTTCGGAAAATGTTCATGCCTGATTTGCTGAAAAAAATTATCAATATATTAACACATTGTCAAGCTCTTTTTTGATACAAAAAAATCAGAACTAAAGGGAATCCATGCCTGTTAAAAAAACCTTTTTAGTTACCGGACTTAATTCCTTACTAATTTAATCTTTCAACTTTTCGTTTTGTTTTTGCAGCAGTCACTGATCGTATTTGAATCTATTATACTGCCATTAAAATTTATGAATGTCAATAAATTTAAAATACCCAAAAAACCGTCCGGACGGGAGAAAAATTCCTTGACATTTTCGGAATTGTGTAGTTATTTGCATGCAAATAGTGCAAATAAATTAGAAGAGAGGTGAAGTAATGATTAGAAAAATTTTATTTCGTAAGGTTATTCCCATCTGCTGCATGCTAACTGTAATAGCAGTTTTAGTAACAGGTTGTGAAGATGAACTCTCCTTCACTGACTGTATGAACGGCAGCATGAGTTATGACATGTCCGATGGAATGAATTCCTATTTTGGCAGTCTCCATGGTCATTCAAAAAAATCCGATGGAGAAGGGTGGCCTTCTGAGGTGTATGCTCACGCACGGGATGTCGCGGGATTTGATTTTTATGGTTTAACAGACCACGGTTTTATGCTTTATGGAACGGAATGGCAGACAATTGAAAGCCACAGGGCTGCTGCCAACATTGATCATGAATTTATTGCCATACGGGGTTTTGAGTGGTCAAATAATACATCGGGTCATATGAATGTCTTTGATACTGATGATTATACGAGTTTTTTACGCACCATGACATTGTCGGCAGGTTTTAACTGGATTGATGAACATGGCGGAATAGGGCAGTTTAATCACCCGGGTGATGCTGACTGGATGCACTTCAGCAACATGAAATATCACAGTTCGGCACATGAGTTTATGACAATGATTGAAGTCGGCAACGGAAATAAAGGTGTCATCGACGGCAGATATTATCCCTATTATATTAAAGCTCTGGATAATGGATGGCGATTAGCTCCTTCCAGTAATCTCGACAATCACAGCCAATGGTTTGATAACAAATGTCACAGAACAGCAATTGTCGCTGAAGAGCTTACTCAGCCGGCTTTACTTGATGCCATTCGAAACAGGCGTGTTTACGCAACAGACGATCCCGATATGGAAATTATATTCAGGAATGAAGATGGCACCTGGATGGGATCGGAAATTAATTTTAACCTGTTTTATAATGATTCAACTCAGTTCTATATTGAAGTTGTTGACAATGAAGAAATAACAAAACTGGAACTTATTTCCAATGGCGGAACTGTGGTGGCAGAGCAGACATATTCCGGTGGAGAAACAACAGTTGTGTGGACTCCTGAAATTCCCATTGACGGCGATGCTTATTATTTTGTTAGAGTAACAGAGCACAATACGATTGAAACAAACACCGATGGAGATGTTCAATTATCCGTTACTGCCCCTATATGGATTAAAACCTACAGTGAAGCGGATAATCCTGAGGACGCAATGGCATGTGTATATGAACATTCTAATCTGCAGGGCGCTGAATATTGTTTTAGTGAAACTCAAAATATAAGCAGTATTAGTGATGTTCTTGGAAGCAGCTGGAATGATTCAATATCCAGTGTGAGAGTGAAACCGGGTTACCGGTTGAGCCTCTTCGTGCATGGCAACTATGGTGGTGGTGACTGGGAATACGATACCGATAACGGACAGGTTGGCTGGAATGATTCAGCATCGGCATTAACAGTTGAAGCAATAGATGAACCAATAGTCTGTGTATACAAGGACTCCAATTACAAGGAGAAACAGCTCTGTTTTTCTGATGCTGCGTCTGTAAGCAACCTCAATGATTATAATATGAATGACCAGGTATCCAGTGTGAAAATCCTTAATTCCAATTATAAGATTACGCTTTATGAACACAGCAATTACAGCGGCAGCAGTAATAGCTATACAAGCAGCTCTTCCGGTATTAGCAATAATGATAAAGCATCATCTATTAAGGTAGAGTTGGATTAATTATGCTGATCAAGGCGGCCATAGAGGCCGCCTCTTCTATTTATTTTGCTTTATATTAATACCAGGTTTTGCTGATACTCTTGCCGTCTACCGACAGCCTGGTGTAGTAGACCATTTTCCACTTTGACCAGCTCCATTTGTAGGTGATTTTATAGCTCGAATCTTTTATCATATCCACAAACTCGCTGTAGCTGCCATGTGTATCGGAATTTCCCACGACTGCGCCCCAGGTCTGCCGTCCGCCGTTGGCGTCGGAGTAGTAGTAGCCGTGTTTGGTTTTTCCGCCGTCACGAAATACAGCGACATAACTATCACCTTTTCGCCCGATGATCCAGCGTCCGTGTTCCATGGTTTCGTCAAATTTTTCAGTGGGCCAGTATAAAGAAACATCTCTGTCAAGGGCGTTAACACCCAGCTTATCTGCGATAGAAATCTCCGTGTTGGGCCAGTAGACGATTAATGCCACATTGTCTTCTTGCTTAATATAGGGGAGGTGGGAATTGGCGCTCATTCTGCTCCGGTCGGCCCAATCTGCCTTTACCGGACCCGATTGTGTCCACACGGCAATATCATCAACCGTGGCCATCCAGGGCCATTGCTGCCATCCAAAATACCCGGGATAGTAATTATCGATAGAAGTCAAAACAGAACCGTTATTTCTATAGATATCAATCGTAGCCTGTGATATACAGGAACTGCGGCTAAAGGTCGCCCCGATTTTAGCGCCGAACAATGACATCCAGTCGGGGAAGTTTGGGAGTTCCGAAATAAAACCGCCAAGTTTATCTTCGGCGATATTATAGTAGTCGGCAGTATAGGTTGTGTCATCGGCCACATCGGGATGAAAATATCCGCCCGCGCTCCACTGGAATATGGTTCGGTCCTGACGGTTTAAGCCGCTGTGAACACTGGAGTCTCCAAGCCCGTGACCAAAGGAATAGGTCGTATTTAAGGTAGGAGTCCATGAATCGGCAACACCGGAGATATCAATACCGGAAGTGGCCAGGAAAACACTGGAGTGAGAAGCTGACGTGACTGCCTCTCCTTTGCCCGTGACGATGTATAGGAGTTTGTTATAGTTGCGTCCCCAGGCGTTCGTATAAAATTCGGAATAATTTCGACCGGCAGCGGGGAAACAAGCCCCTTTGGAGTTTACTAACTTGAGCATGCCCGTGAGAAGACGCTGGGCGGCCAGTGTAGCTTTTTCCCTGATCTCTTCATCCTCAGCAAAATCAGCAAGGTTTAACAGGCCCGTTAAGGTGAAGGGCGCATAGTCCGTGGAAAAAAACTCATAAAAACCATACTCTAATTTCAGATCCAGGTAGTGATGGAGCCTTTGTTCCAGGGTACTTCCCATTTGCCATCCTTCCCGCTGCCGCAAGAGCCAGGCGCTGGACATCCACATAATCATATGATTTTCCGACCAGTAGCAATTATCGACTTCATTTTTTTTCAGCCAGTAATTCTTGGCCTTAAGAACGGGAAGTATTTGATCATCATATTTATCAGTAAAATGTAGAATTCGTACCAGTTTTACAATCGTAAAGTCGGCATTGTAGCTGGATCTGGCACTCTCAAGCATATTGTCGAGATAAGCCTGATCAAGGTCTTTTCCCGCGTAAGCAAGAACAATCTGCCCGTTTTCGCCGGGATTTTTTAAGACATGGGTGCGATGCAAGGCTTTATTTAACTCTGTAACTTCAACGTCACAGGCCATAAATACCGGCAAAGCCAGAGCAAATATCAGCATTCCGCTTTTCACGGAATTTAACAATTTAACGGTTTTTCCTTTCATAAAATTGACTCCATTTAAGATTTTTATTTTTTATTATTCGAACATGCAA
>JAAENB010000455.1 GCA_024224995.1 bacterium
GAAAATAAAGTGAATATCAACAAGCCTGCTACAATTCCCCCCAGTTTGCCGCCGCTCATAAGTAAGGGCAGGATCCTTTTCGAATTTCGAAGAGAGAGAAACTGGAAAGAAAAATTAAAAAAGTGTATATCGAGGAAAAAGGTGAACAAATAATTCCCCATGTAAATATAAAAAGGAAGCCATTGTAGTTTTCTGTTCATCAAGAGCAATGAGGAGGATAATAATAGAACGATTGATATGATTAGTACATAGTATCCTTTTCTTAAAGGGAGTTTTAAGATGAAATAATTATAGAGAATTCCCGCAAAAATAAGGGCTATGCCGTTTCGAATAAAGAAGTGAGAGAAATGCTGTGCGCCATAGGTTTTCAGGAAAAGAGTTTCGCTGTAGATCTGTCCTGTTGCGAAAAATGCCCCTGAGAGAAAATAGAGGAAAAAGAGCGGAATGGTAAAATCGAATTCATCTCCTTGAATGGAAAAGATCTTCCATGCCGCTCTTTTTATATCCACAAATTGAAACCTGTCCTGAAGTTATCCCATCATTTTTAGAACCATTTCCAGGGCTCCTCTTGTTCCGGGATCAAAAAATACATTAAATGCATCCTGCCAGTTTTCATTTTTCAGCCTGTGTCTCATTAAGTCTTCAGTCGGTTTTCGCAAGCTGTGCTTCAACATCATGAAGGCTCTGCCGGGACAGTCTATCCAGCCCTTTACAACTTCTATTGCCCGGCTTATGAGCACATCTTCTTCAGCAAGCTCGTCGGCAATTTCCAGTTCCAGCGCTTTATTCACATCGAACATTTCACCAAAGTACATAATGTCCCTGAATTTTTTTACACTGTCGAGTCCAAATTTCATGATCTCTGTTTGCACCAGGGAAAGCCCCAGGCCTATTTTAATTTCACTCATTCCCAGTTTGATTTTCGGATGATTTTTAACAATCCGGTAATCGGAAGCCATGGAGAGAATCAGTCCGCCGGCAACAGCCGCGCCGTTTATTGCCGATACAACCGGTTTTTTGCACATAAAAAACTCAATAAATGTTTCTTCTGCTTCATTAAAAAAGGTTATAACTTCATCAAGGTCTTTGAAACCCAGGAACATGGAAAGATCAAATCCCGAAGAAAAGGTTCTTCCGGCCCCGGTACAAACAAGGCCCTTGAGCTCGTCTTCTTCATTTACTTTTTTGACAATTGCCCGAAGCTGCCGTAATGTTTCAAGGTCTACGGGATTTGTTTTTCCGCCTTCGAATGTGGCGATAACTACGTTATCTTCGATTTTTTCGTTGATCATTGTATTCTCCTTAAAAAAATAAAAAAATTGTTATTATTCAGTGATTAATTAATAATGGGATTGGATAGTCTATTACAGGGCAGCAATATTTGCAATGGTAAAAAGATAAAAAAGATAAAAAGTTATATAGGGGAATTGTGCAGGGGCACGGCGCGCCGTGCCCCTGCACAATTCCCCTACATAACTTTTTATCTTTTTTATCTTTTTACCATTGCAAATATTGCTGCCCTGTAATAGACTATCCAATCCAATTATTAATTAATCACTGAATAATAACAATTTTTTTATTTTTTTAAGGAGAATACA
>JAAENB010000456.1 GCA_024224995.1 bacterium
CAGGAAAATTATTCTGAGACCTGTAAGAAATAAAGCTATCCAGGAAGCTATTAGCCGCAGCATAATCCGATTGTCCGATATTACCAGCAACAGCAACTATTGAAGAGAACACAACGAAAAAATCCAATTGCTCCGATTTAGTTGCCTCATGAATATTCCAAACACCTGCAACCTTAGGAGCAAGAACCCGAATAAAAGACTCCCAATCTTTGCTCATTAAAAGTTTATCGTCCAGTAATCCACCGGCATGAATGATCCCGTTCAGAGTTCCATATTTCTCTTTAATCGTTGAAATAGTTTGGATCATTTGATCTTTATGAGTCACATCTCCACGAAGATAGAGAATATCACTACCGGAAGAACCAAGCGCGTCAAACTGTTTTGTTTTCTCTTTGGAAAGCTCGCTGCGGCCAAGAATCACAAGCTTACAAGTAATGTGCTCTGAAATGAACTCAGCAATCTTTATTCCAATTCCACCAGCACCACCAATTAGCAGATATACGCCATTCTCTTTCCAGACCGAGGCGGCATCATTACCGGCAGGAGGGGCCTCTTCAATAACTCGAACACAACGCCCATTAGTACGATACGCAACCAATTCCTCAGAATCAAAAGAGATTGCTTCATCAAAGATTAATTGTGACTTCTCTAATACAGTTCCTGTGTTAGCAGCAAAATCAACAATCTTTATCTTGATTTTAGGATTTTCCATCATCACTGTTTTTGCCAGGCCGGAAATACCACCAGTGTAATATCCGTTACCTTTATTATTCGGCTCAACTGAGTAACAATCACATGTCCCCATGATTATATTTACTTTTTCGCTAAGTCTAACTCCGGTAAGCGCTTGAGCTAAAAAGAACAAACTCCTAACACCATTTTCTTGTCTGGTTAACAAATCATTTCCATTATTAATAACCGGAACTTCCGGTTCATAGCTCCATAAATGATATATATCACAGTTACCGGCAGAAACAGCATCATCTGAGAATATACGGCTGATGCAATCCTTATAATCTTTATTATTGCTTGAGTCTATTTCAAATGTATTATTCTCTTTTTGTAGAAAACCGGAGCCCTGTATAATATAAAAAATACGCAAATACAGCCCATCAATCTCTTTCGATAACGAATCAGAAAGACCATCTTTATCCAGAAAAACAATCGCTGTACGGCCGGATAATTTTTCTTTCGCTTCTAACTTCCCTATTTTTTGAATAGGTCTTTGAATCCAGGCAGGTTGATAGTAAAATACCTTCTTTATTTCCTCACGAGCCAACCCGGAAGCAAGATCAGGCTGCATAAATTGAGTCAAAAAATCATTTGGAACTTTTTTGAAAACCATATTCCGAATATCCAGAACCGGTTTACCAAGATGATTATAGACATGCAGCTGCACAAACAAATCATTGCCTTTTCTTTCAAGATCTTCATTATTAAGAACAATGAAGCAGCGATCTTGTAATACATCAAAAATAGTTAAAGAACTTATCATATAAGGAATGAATAATCCTTCATTCTCTGAAAACTCACCTCTAAGATATTTTTCGGTAAAGGGGAGCTGAAAAATTCCATCTAAAAGATTTGGAGAAATATTCGAGAACAACCCTTCTTCTTTCGAAGACTCTTGTAATTCAAAAATATATCCTTTATCGAACTTCCGGACATTCTTAATAACCTGCAACCCATCCCCATACTCATACCCAATACGCGACAATGCCTTATAAAGGCCCGAAATATCTTCCGGCTGCTTATTCCTATAATCTGAAAAATCAAAAGAAGCAATCTTATCCGGCTCAGCAGAATCAAAATCCCCTTTGCATAAATTACCATCTTTACTCTTTACAAAAAACTGCTTCTCACCAGGATCAACTTCAACATCCACAGCCAACCCGGAACCAACAATCCCGGGATTAAGAACAACTACATTCTTTAAGAGAGTAACAGGCTGCCCGGTTGCCCGTTGAGCCCCCTCACACCCCATCTCAATCATCCCGGCCCCGGGAATAATCCCCTTCCCCGTAATAACATGATCCTGAATAATCCTATCCTCCGGCGTAAACGTCCGGGAATAAACCATCCCCTTTTCATCGCTCTGCTTCAGCTTCGAAACCGGAACCGCTTTCCGCACAACAGGCGCTTCAACACGTTCATGAATGCCTTCTTTCCCGGAAAGCCAAAACGCCTTCCCCTCAAACGCGTACACGGGCAGCGCCGCCTTCCGGAAGCACCCTTCGGGAAACAGCAGCTCCCACTGAAAATTAACCCCCATATGCCACAAACTCAGCAAAGAGTCTTTATACAGGTCAAACAAAGAATCCCCCATATTGCAGCAGACACGGGAATTGGAGAACCCGCTGGAGTCGGAGAACACGCCAAACTCAAGAAAGCTCATATCCTCAACAGGGTAATAAGCCATCTGTTCACCGGTAACGTTCTCAATTTCCATAGCTTGAGAGAGCCAGGCGGAGACATCATCAATCTCGCGGATATTTGGATTGGTTCTTTCAATAAAGCGGTAATCGTTATTGAGATTCCGGTTAATCTGCCGCTTGTTAAGCGAATGGGCAATGCCTTTGAAATCGGGATTATCGGAAAGAAGGAGATCAACAAGGGCTTCTTTGGGCATAATATTGTCGGCCACCAGGTTCACCAGTTCGTAGAAGCGTTTATCTTCAACGAGGTGAAGTTCCGTAAGGTTCCATTTTTGATTGAGTTTCCTGAGGGAGGTCATGATGACCACCATAAGGAGGAGTTTTTCTTTGCGAAGGCGGCCGCCTTCCTGAACGAGCAGTTGGTCGTCATAGAGGAGAGAGGAGATGTCGGTATTGGAATTTTTAAGAATAGCGTCCCATTCATCCAGGAATTTCCTGAAGGTAAACTGGGAGGTATTCAGGAGCCGTGCTTTGTCGACATAGTGGCTCAGGACATCAACAACATAGTAGCGCAGAACATCCTGTTCGCGCAGGGCTTCGGCAAGATCGGCAGAGGAGCAGAAACGTTTTTCAACGAGAATATGGCCAAGCAAATCACCGGATTCTTTTTGAGCGGCCAGGGCATTGTCGAGTTGTTCTTGAGTAACGGCGCCGTCGTGGAGGAGAAGTATGCCAAGCTGGGTCTGTGCCAGGCGATCAACAGAATCGTCCTTACTTTTATCCTGGGTAACAAAAATACCGTCAACCAGGATCTGGCCAAGGAGTTTACTTTGCCTGCTCAGTTCATCCACGAGCAGGCGGAGATATTCCTGGTCAAAGTGAAAGGGCATGGCGGTCTTTTTAAGAACGGGATCGTAATACGGGATACTGGGACGAGTAAAAAGGATATCTTTAAGTTCTTTACGGTTGAGAAGGACCACGAGCGCGTCATCGAGCCGCATGATGTCGACAGCCACCAGGGCAACCAGGACGCCGTGTTTTTCCCCGGTCATAACATCGGGACTGAACCCGAGTTCCAGCAGGGTCATAACAAAGGCAAAGGCGGCCATAAAAGAAAAAAGCTGCCGCGACGGTTCAGGCCAATCGGAAGAATAAAGGCTGTGCAGCATATCAGCGGGGGCATCGAGAGCGGAGAGCCGCGACTCGATCTTTTCAAGGTTAACCCGGAACAGGGGAGACTCATCGCGGAGAGTTTTCATAAAGCCGGGATTACTCCAGAAGAAATCACCAACGCGAAAACACCACGGCCTATTGCCGGACTCAGGAGAAAAAATTTCGGCATTATTCAGGGCATCGAAGAGATTTTCTTTTTTAGAGAGGCGGACCCCAAAGCGAAACGGGAAATGGCCCCGTCCGCGGATGAGCGTCGCGCAGGTATCCGGGAGAGAGCTCCGGGTAAAGGAATCACTTTGAGAAAAATCCTTCCACCGGGAAATCATATTTTCCAGGGAGGAAGAGCTCCTGGCAGAAAGAAGAAAAAAATAATCAGGTTCGTCACCGATATCCCCGGGCAGGATCATAGTGGGGTCTTTGAGTTTCAGATTGTTGATAATCGAATCCCGGGAATTTTCGGGAAATTCTTCAAGCAGGGTAAAGGAGTTCACCCCGCCGAAACCGAAAGAGCTCACGCTGGCTCTGAGGGGGATATCGTCACTTCTGCTGACCCAGTCACCGGCGTCTTCCAGGGCAACGGAAAAAGGAGTCTCCATAAAATTGATAATGGGATTCACGACCGAAACATTTAAACTTTTCGGGATCTTTTTATGGCGCATCATCATAAGCACTTTAACAACACCGGCAACACCGGCAGAAGCTTCCAGGTGGCCGATATTAGTTTTTACGGAACCGATTTTGCAGAATTCTTTTTCATCGGTGAATTCCCGGAACGCCAGGGTCTGGGCTTCAATCTCAATGGGATCACCAAGGGAGGTACCGGTACCGTGGGCCTCAGCATAACTGACTGTAGCCGGAGAAAAACCGGCATCGGCATAAGCCGTAAGAATAAGATCCCGCTGGGATTCAACCCGGGGAGCGGTAATAGAGAGGGTTTTCCCTCCGTGGTTAACAGCGGAGCCTTTAATCACCCCGTATACGTGGTTGCCGGCGGCAACAGCGTCAACCAGTGGCTGCAAAAGCACCACGCCAATACCTTCGCCCGGAACATAGCCGTTGGCATCTTTGTCAAAGGTTTTGCACTGGCCGTCGGGACTGAGCATCCGGGATTTGGAAAATGAAATATATTTCCAGGGGAAGAAATTCAGGCTCACACCGCCGGCAAGGGCATAGTGGCATTCTTTCATAATAAGCGAGCGGCGGGCTTCATGCATGGCAACCAGGGACGAGGCGCAGGCAGCGTGAACCGCCATACTGGCGCCGGTAAAGTTAAAGAAGTAGGAAATACGGTTCGCCAGGATGCAATCGTAATTACCCAGCCCTGCGTAACTGTCGATAATAACATTGGGAGAGGAAGCCTCTTGCAGGTAATCATCGGCCATAACGCCAATATACACAGCGGTACTCTTTTCGCTCAGGGTTTCCAGGGGAACACCGGCGTCTTCAATGCAGTGCCAGGTTTCTTCCATAAGGAGGCGCTGCTGGGGGTCCATATTTTTGGCTTCACGAGGGGAGATATTAAAAAAGCGATTGTCGAAGCGGTCAATATTATCAATAAGGCCGCACCATTTGCTCACGCTTTTATTTGGTTCTTCAATATTGGGGGAATAATAGGTGTCGGTATCCCAGCGATCCGGTGGGATTTCCTTAATAGAATTCTTACCCTGAATAAGGTTGTCCCAGTATTGGTTATAATCATCAGCTTCGGGAAAGCGGCACGCAATCCCAATAATCGCAATATCCCGAACCGAATGATCCACCTCAGGGGAACCACCGGAATTATTCTTCTTTTCTTCTTCCAAAGATCCCATACACTCTCTCCCATAATGGCAATGCAATATAATAAAATTATACCCTAAAACGAAGCAAAATCAACAAATAATTTGTGGAAAAGAAATTTTTTATTTGAGAGAATAGATCAAAGCAGAAACAACTCTATTGTATCAACCAATCTATTTACATGAAGACGTAAAAGTGCCTTTGAAAAAAAATTACCGATTACCCGATTACCCGATCACCCCCGCCCGGAGGGCGACCGGTTACCATACTCCCCTACTCAAAAGCTTCTTTGCAGCGTTTAACAGCAAGGTCCATAGCTTTAATAATATGCTCACGAAGTTCGCCAACATCCTTGACGATCCAGTCAATAAGCCCGGTGTTCATGGCGTTATTAAGCACTTTGCACTTTTCAGTAAAGTCACTGTAAAAAGAATCGCGCAGCACTTCAGCTTCTTGTGTTTTTCCGGCTTGCAGCAGCTCATTGTATTTCTTACTGGAGAAAAGATCAAAAGCGGCATTGGCACCAATAACGGCCATAACAGCGTTTTCAAGAGCAAGGTTCACAATGCCCGGCCGCAGAAATTTATTAAAGGCATGGATGAGTCTTCCTCCGTAAACCTGGTTAAGAACAACCGAAACAACGGGGATTTCACCAAGGATATTAGCATCCAGGGATTCGGCACCAATGGCCTGAATTCTGAACCGTTCCTGCTGAGAACCGGGAACAAAACCGGAAGAGTTGGAAAGCATAAGAATAGGAATATTTTTCTTATTCATGATCTCCGTAAATACGCGGAATTTCTCGGTCCCCAGGGCGTCGGCGCCGCCGCCTTTTAACAGCGGTTGGTCGGCAATAATACCAACAGTAGAGCCATTAATCCGGGCGAGCCCGGTAATAAGGTTTGGCCCGGCCATGGGATCATTCATTTCCTTGAAAAATTCCAGGAACGAATCCTCATCACAAACCCGTTTGATCACTGACTCGATCATATCATAGGGTTCACCGGTATCCGTAGGAATATTCGGTTTTTGAGAAGGGACAACAGCTTTCATCTGCGCGCCCTGCTGGTCCAGAAGGGTGATGAGCTTAAGTGAAAGATCAAAGGCTTCTTCAAATGACTCAACAATAAGCGTAGCGTTCTTTTCGGCAAATTTAATATCCGCGGGCAGGGCATCTTCATTTTTGATAAAAATAATGACATCAGCGCTGCTGTTGATATCGAACCGTTTAATTCCTTCGGCATGGGTAATAATATGTATCCGCACGCCCTTTTCCCGGCAAACGGCATTCATAAGATCATACCGGGAACGCATGCTGATATTTTCATGATAATTCGGTCCCCGCTGCCATTTCTTACCAAAGACAAGAATCTGGTGAGAAAGGGTCCGATGGGCCATCTTCAGCAGTTCACGGGCTTTAATTATTGACGCGAAAGAACGGATTCCCGAATTGGTTCGCGTTCCCAGGATGAGAACCCGTCTACCGCCAAGAGAGGCAAAACCACCCAGCAGCGAACCGGAAGCGTAATATTCACCTTTAAAAGGCCAGAATTCACCATTGTCAACATTAGCGCGAATAGTGGATTCGGTTAACACAATAGCGTCATGGCTTTCGGATTGTTCCCCGGAAGGAGCAATCCGCTTAATAGCGGAGGAAGCGGCAGCGCCGGAACAGAAAAAACGGTGAAGCCGGTGAATCGAGTTAAGAAGATGAAGTTTATCATCAGCGATAATATCGACAATTCCCGTCCACTTGCCAAGAATCTTAGCGCCGCCAATATCGTAGTTGGAAATATCTTCCCCAATAACAGACTTAATAACATTCGATCCCGTAAGAACCCGGTACGACTGCTCCGAATCGAGCAGGACCTGTATGGAGGCCTGGCTGGCACCATAGGCATCCAGACCGGCGGAGGAACCAATCCCAACCACCACCAGTTGGAACTCGGGACCGGGCTTGCCGGTAAAGGTCTCCGGAGAATCTGAAAAAGAGAATTGTTCGTCCAGTTCCTTAAAAAGATTTTTTAATACGGGGTCACTGGTATTACCGGTATACAGTCTAAACCGGGCAAAATCGACCCGTTCCGAGAGCAGGGTATTCATCATAAAACCTTCGGCACCCCGGTTAAGAGAGACAACCCCTTCCTTGATATTCGCGCCGGCGCTGTCATTCCAGACATAAAAGGGCCATCCCTTTAAATAGGCGACATACGCGGCAGCCACGTATTTAAGTCCTTCAAGATTTCCCGTAGAACCACCCCGGATACGGGAATCTTTCATGTAAAAGCAGGCACCCTTACCATTGATGGTACCGTAAAAAATATTCGCGGCAACAGGGTTTTCGGCATTATCAATAGAGGCGATAGTAATTTCTTCGAAAGAACCGGGATCAAAACATTCTTCAGCCCAGAAGGTCACCGGCCATTTCTCAATATTAAAGAGCCGCTGGTTCCGGGCATCACCCTCCTGGGTGCAGTACGGATTATTGCTGTCGGAATCATGAAGCAAGTCCAGGACAATGGCGTCATTCTTCTGGTAAAATTCCAGCCGTTTTCTCTTAACCGTACCGCTGTTTGTTAAACGAACCTCACAATCAATAATCCCTTTCGTGAGCGAGTTGTCGTAAAAAAAGTTAAGCGCGGAAAAACAGGCATCCTTAAGTTCGGCGTAGGTAATGCAGGAGTCGTCAGGGTTGTCCAGATCCCAGGCAATGACCCTGCCCCGGACAATAATTTCAATCCAATTGTTGGTACACTTGTCTATTTGCTGATTCTGGTACGCCGAAACAAATGAAGCAGCGCAGTTAATAACGGTCTCAAGAGAATCAAATTTTCCGGAACCATTATTAAAATCTATTGCCGAATAGGCAACATAACTATTAAGCGTTTCATCTTCCCTGGAATCGGCTCTGAAGATCAAAACATTCTCCAGCGGAGCAAAAAGACGGTTCATAACATACGTCTTCTCCAGGATAGCGAGGCTCTCCCGGACATTCCCGGTATACCAGAGATCCAGGTCTTCGGGGATCAGCGTTTTGCTGGGTTTGGTAATGGAATCCCGAATATGATGAAGCATCTCAGCGCCTTCATCCACAAAATCATAAAAGCGGGTACCACTGTCCATAATGGCGCTTGCTTCTTCATCGGTATAGAGCTGCAGGCTCCGTTCGGGAAAATTCTTTGAAATAACATTTTTAATAAACTTGGCAAGAGAATCATTTAATTCCGATTGCTCATTCTCCAGTAAGCGTTTGAGCGTATCAAAGGCTCCGTCTACCTGCTGCTCCAGGTTAACAAAAACATACACAAGATTTTCAATGAGCTCCGGGTAGTTAAGACAAAACTGGTATGAATAACGGAATAACAGCAGGATATGCTGCTCCTGCATTTTTTTTACTTCGGGCCGAATCCTTTTTTCGGTAATGCCATAGGAAAAAAGCAGGGAATTCATGTGGGAGTCAAAGGTGGAAGAAAGTTCACCCTCAGGGCTCTTCACGTACAGGTTTAATTCCTCAGGAAAGGACAGTCCTTCAGTGGAAACAACCGGAGAAAAGAGCCGTTTAATATGTGTATAATGAAGCACGGCCGCGTTAATAATATGCGCGATAGGCTCGTTAATAAGAACATCCCAGCGTTTAACCAATATCTTTTCAAGGGCGCCAATAAGCTTTTCAATAATATGGGGCTGTTGAATAAAACCCAGAACAGAGGCATGCAGCAATTCACCCAGCCTGGAAATGTGCTCTTTGGGATTTTTAACAATCATCTGTTCAAGATTATCCCGGTAAAGAATGTTCAGCGTCTCTTCAGTAATGGGGAATGAGAATTTCTGTTCGGCGCTGCCGCTATTTTCCGCAGCCTGTTCTTCCGCTTCGGCCACGCTTTCAATCTTAACCAACAGCTCCCCTTCCTGCAGGGCTTTCCCCATTATTCTGCCGTCCGAGGTTTTGTTAATCTGTAAACGGGACAGGTCGCCGCCTTCAATAATATAGTTTATAGTGCCGTCAATAGTAGCGTATATAGTGGTTTCCATTTTCATTGCCGAAAGGATAACCAGGGGATCACCTTCTTTCACGGAATCGCCAATAGCAATATCGTCCCGGGCAAACGAAACAAAGGTACCCTGGAACGGGGAACGAAGATGTCCAATGTCGGTCTGATCCTCGGAACCTTCGGGAATAACATTCATGCGGTAATAATTTATTTTATTGCTTTCATCTCTCATCCGGAGAACAATATACCCGTAATACCAGTCCACCCGGATACGGTTGGAACTGTTCCCGAAAATAATCAGCAGGTCATCACTCCGGTCATTAAAAGAACTCAGAATAATAGTACCGTTAAACATACCATTAACAAAGGCATAAAAGCTGTTCAGGGACACCTGCAAAAATTCAACCGTGTACTCCCGGTTCTTATACTCCAGGGTATATTTATAGGGAACCCTGGATATGACCGGGGCGTCAATAACACCATCAACATTGGCAATAACCATAAACTCCCGGATCGATTGATGCAGCAGCCGGACATATTCGGAAAAGGCCCCAAAAATAATATGCTTATTTGCTCTCCGTTCAACAGGAGCGTCATCATCGCTTTCTACCAGCTCAAAATTCAGTTCCGGATGCTCCGGCAGCAGGTTATTTGTATAATTACCTTCGATAAAGGCTTCATGCCGGATTATTTGCAGCAGCTGGTTAACATTGGTTTTTACCCCTTTAATATAGAGTTCCTGCAAACCCCGTTCCAGACGGATCAGGGTCTCCTGCCGGGTTTTCCCATTGGCAACAATCTTACCAATCATGGGATCATACATGGGAACAATATTGTCTCCCTCGCCAAAACCAAAATCACAGCGGATCCCGTTAAACGTGGGCAGGTTCAATTCAACAATGGTACCCGGAGAAGGAAGATAATCATTTTCAGGTTCCTCAGCATAGATCCTGCACTCAATGGAATGATCAATCTCCGTGGCCCGGTATTTCAATTTATTCAGATCAACGATCTCATCTGCCCGGCCGTCGTAATAGAGTATTTGCCATTTCGCCAGGTCAATACCCAGGGACTGGTCCGTAACAGCGTACTCAACCTGCAGCCTGGTATTCATTTCCAGGAAACCAAACTTCATTGTCTCATTGTCAATAAGGAACTCAACAGTACCGGCACCGCAGCCATTAATATAGCCGGAAAACCGCGCGATCCGTTCCGCGGCAGCCAGGAGCGAAAGTGTAATATAATCGGGAAAAAAGGCGTGCCCGCTCTCTTCAATAATTTTCTGGTTCCTTCTCTGAACCGCGCACTTTCGAACGCCAACAGCCCAGCCGTTAAAAACCTGGACTTCAATATGAACCGGTTTTTCAATATACTTTTCAATATAAAAAGAAGTATTCTGATATAACTCTCGCCCGATCCGGCAGCTCGATTCAACAGCCCGTTCCAGCTCGGTATCGTTATATACGGTATACATACCTTTACCGCCGCCGCCGGCGGAAAGTTTTACAATAACCGGGTACCCGATCTTGTTCGAGGCTTCCCTGGCAGCGGGATAATCAGCATCGGGAAAAGCATTGGAGCTCTCAAAAAGCGGCACATCATTGTCCATTGCCAGTTCCCGGGCGCTCACTTTGTCGCCCATAAGACGCATTGTTTTATGATCCGGTCCCATAAATATTATTTCATGATCGAATATGGACCGGGTACGTTCCATTGATTCAACAAAATCGGGATTTTCCGAAAGAAAACCGTAACCGGCGTACAGGGCATTGGCCTTGATCAGGTTTGCCGCGGCAATAATCATGGGAATGTTGGTATAGTTTTCATTCGCCCCCAGAAAAACAACCTCATCGGCGAATTCATACCATGACTGCCCATTGTCGACCTCTGTAACAACGGCAACTGACGGGATGCCCTCCTCATGAAGGGCCAGAAAAAAACGTTTGGCAATCTCACCCCGGTTCACAACCAGAACCTTTTGCAGCGTGTGGGGCCGCTTCATCTCTACTATAAGCTGGTCAGATTTCCTTCTCCCCGCAATATTGGGGTTCAGTTCCCGTAATGTCTCAAGTGCGTTATTATATTCTTCTTGAATCCTGTTTAAATCCATCAGCTTTATTACCTCTGATCCATTTTTTTTCAGCTCGTATATACTATATTAAGACATAAAATTTCCGGGAAGTCAATAATATTTTTGAGGATAAAATGATTAATCTCCGGGGGGGGTGTCTTAATATTCCGAAAAAGTATATCAACCCGGAATGTAAACTATGCCTGGTGTAATACCTCTGCAGAACGTTCGGAACTCGCTTTGCTCAAACAGCCTCACAACCTGCCGAGGCATCACTCCAGGCATAGTTTACATTCCGAATTACGTTTTTCGGTATATTAAGACACGACCAATACCCGGGACTTATTTCGCAAAGAAAAACTCTGTTCTCCGGTTTTTTGCCCTGCCTTTTTTGGTTTTATTAGAAGCTATTGGTTTTGTTTCCCCAAATCCTACGGAGTTGAGACGCTCCGGGGATATTCCGTTCTTTATCATATACTCTACAACAGAGTCGGCCCGCCGTTCCGAAAGCTTCCGGTTATGCGCGTCATTCCCGGTGCTGTCCGTATGGCCCCGGACCTCTGCCTTCAGTTTCGAGTTTTGCTTCATTATGGCAATCAGTTTGTCGAGAATATCCAGACTGTTCTTTTTGAGATAGGCTTTATTGATCTCAAAGTTAACATTGTCAACAACGATGCTTTTTCCCTGCTCTATTTTATCGAGAATGATCTTTTTCTCTTTATCGTTATTGTTGATAATCACTTTTTTGGGTACATGTTTCGGGGACGTGGCCAGAATCTCCACGTTATCTCCTTCAGGCACATCAATCATACCCTCTTTATTCACCCGCGCTTTTTTTGAATAAACAACCTTGCCTTTTACTCTTTTCGTGATATCCACTGTTGCCGGAAGAGGCCGGTTTTTATCATCAGTAACGGCAATCTTCATTTTCCTGGTCTTTATTCCCTTTTTTTGGTTATTGTTCTTCTGATTATCTTTCTTTTGATTATCATTCTTGTGGCTATCGTTCCTGTTCCGGTCATCTTTCCAGGGCTGAACCGGGGTTTCCTTTTCACCCTTCCGGTCTCCGGGAGCCACGGCATGACCGCTTCCGCCGTCAATGACCTTCGCGTAATACTCGGTACCAATGGCGTACAGGTAATTCCCCGCGGGCAAAAATAAAATTCCGCCGGAAGAAGCCGGCTGTGAAACCCCGCCGGGAAAAGGCGTTCTATATGTCCAGATATTCTTGTTGTCGCTAAAATTGACTGCCCGCACCTTTCCATAGGGGACTTTCCTGCCCTTCATGGCGGTATATTCATTATAGGCAATATAGAGCTGATCCCGTATGGTAACATAGCGCGGGGCAGAACGTTTTGCCACTTTTACCCGGCGCCGCAGGTTCCCGGTTTTGGGATCAATCACCGCGATATCGCTATTTCCAATGGAAAAAAGAACCGCCCTGTCCGTAAAACTTGGATTTGAAGTAATAATCTCCCCATAATTCTTCACCCAGACCCGGTTCCCTGTTTTAAGATCAAGGCAAAAAATCTTTTTCCCTGTGGGAATATAGACCCGCTCCTTGTAAACTACGGGGGGAAATATTTTTAAGGGCTTTTCAAGACGGGTAGCCCATTTCTCATTCCCTGAAGCGGAATCAAGACAATGGACCACGTAGCGTCCCGATCCGTAATCCATGGACTGGGTAAAAACCATATCATCGTAAAACGTAGGAAAACCGCTAAAGGATTTAATATTCCTGTTGTTCCATTTTTCATGCCCGTTCCTGGTCTCCCTGGACATAAACATTTTCCTGGTTCCGTAAAAAATCCGGTCTCCCCGTATCACAGGATCGGAATAGATACCGTCTACCATGGGTCGCGACCTGCTGCCATAGAGCCCTGTCGGCTTATTTTGCTCCATCCGCATCCCCGTACGCGCCCATATAACCCTGCCTGTTCTTTTATCAAAGGCGTATATGGCAATGGGATCGGTTAAAAACAAAATATTTCCCTTTATGAGCGGGTATTTCACCTTGCCTGCCGCCCTGGAAAATGCTTTAAACTGTGAAGATATTTTCTTCAAATTGACTTTCCATATGACCTTACCGAACTCTTCATCAAGGCAATACAGGTACCCTTTAATATCAACAAAATAGACCCGTGAATCCGAAACAATAGGATTAAAGATCCTGGCATTGGCCTGGAAAAGCCATTTAAGATTATTATTCTTAACGATTATTTCATCATTATTCCCGGTAAAATAAATATTTCCTTTAAAAATAGGCCAGTCACTCCCTTGTGACGAAAGAGGAATAAACATATAGGCAAACAGGGAAAAGCATAAAATAATAAAAAATCTTTTTGTATTCATATCACTCTTTCCTTCTTATATGGATATTATCTTTCACAATAGAAAGCAGGGAATCATCATCCTGCTCTTTTTGCTGAAGCCATTCCGCGATTTTCTCTTTCGCGTATTGGTACCCGGCTTCAGCGATATCTTCATACGCTTCCATATCCATTACATTAAACCGGTCAACAGGCGGCTGCAAATAAATATCCGCCTCCCGTTTTACCATTTTCTTTTTCTGAACACTGGAAAGCATCGTCGACTGCACCAGGAGGTCTTTGATCGTTGGAACATCGATTCTTTTCTTAAAGGGGATGAGCCAGCTCGCCAGAATCCTCCAGGGAGAGGGGAATTTCTTATACATAACCCGCAGATCCGACTGGTTGCTCACATCAACAGCAATAATAAACCCGCCATAGAGCTCTTTCATAACATCCCCGGGCAGGTTATTTATGGCCCCGCCATCCACCAGCAGGTTATTATTCCGTACAACGGGGGGAACAATTCCCGGCAGGGCCGATGTGGCGCGTAATGCTTTCCAGGTAAAACCCCGTCGATGAACACACATCTCTGAAGTAGTCAGGTTGCTCGACACGCAGTAAAAGTTAATCCAGAAATCTTCCAGCAGGGTTTCACCATGCTCCAGCCGTATATTCTTCTCAAGTTTCCGGCCCCGCAATATGGAAACAATAGGTAAGGTATACTCCTTTAATGACCGTGGATCAATAA
Organism: bacterium; assembly: GCA_024224995.1. The sequence goes on from JAAENB010000456.1 coordinate 14,451, forward strand.
ACCTCTTTTTCACCGATTGCAGCATATCCCGGTAATGATGGCCAATGGCATAAGAAGCTCCAATAGTTGCCCCCATACTGGTGCCTCCAACAACATCTATGGGAATACCAGCCTCCTCTAACGCCCGGATCACTCCAATATGCGCGAAACCGCGTGCTCCACCACCGCTTAACACCAGCCCAATGCTGTTGCCGGAAATCAAACGGGCCAGTCTATTATAATCCTCTTCCCAATTTATTCTAATGTGATGATGATTGTCGACCTTTCGTTTTTGCAGCCAGCGGTCCGTTCCCGAAGGCAGTTCACAGTTATTGGGATGAAGCAGCACCAGGGTTTTACTGAAAATTTTTACTTCTCCATCGGGGTTATACAGTTCCTTTTCAATATCCCCCATCACCGGCTCTGAGTCGGCATTCGCCACAACAATAACATGATCCGCCATCCGAATGCATCGATGGGACCAGGGAGTCATGGTACTATCCGATTCATAGACTATTGAACTGTACCTGGACTCCTGTTCATCCAGCCAGGCAGCCAGCCTGATCCCATAGGGGCTGTCGGCCGATGTCTGGGCAATATCTTTCATTCCCATCATTTCATTGAGTCCCCCGCTGCTTAAAATCATGGTGGGACCATATTCGGAAAGGGCATCAACAAAACGCCTGGTAAATTCTACAATGGGAACATCGGGACTGGCCGGAATAACCGCGTAATTTATTTCGTTCTTTGTGGGAGGTATGGAGCCTGTCGCTCTCCGCAGCCGGTTAATCAAGAGCTGGGATATCTTTACCATAACCTCCGGAATATCTTTTGTCATCTGCTGAAAGACCGGTTTGATAAATTTAACCAGGTAACTCTCCCGGGTAGCGTAAACATTCGCCGTCCTTCCCTCGTTCATGAGAACAGACATCTCCCCAATAGTTTCTCCTCTGCCGATCTCTCCGATAATAACACGGGTCCCATCGTCATCATCATAAATGACCTGAAGCCTGCCGCTGATTACAAGGAAAAGACTTTCTCCCGGTTCTCCCTGGTGGAAAAGCGCTTCTCCCGGCTGCAAATGTACCCATCGAAGCTGTTTTTCAAGGTTCTGGAGAGTTGTTTTGTCTATCTCTCCAAAGAGTTTCAGAAGCATGGTAAGAAGCTGGTTATGGCGCAGACGCTGGCGGACAATCTCTGCCAGTTCATGAAGTACCGGGGGAAATTCATCGGCGATCCTTTCAAAAACCGGCCGGGGCATTTTTAGCAGCTCACTGTCTGCCAGGGCATAGATGCCGGCAGTATGATCGCCCCCGGCAAGAACCTGCATCTCACCAACAGGCATACCCGGGCCAATCTCTCCCATAACCGAATCACGGCCTTTGTCATTGGTATATACAGCCTGGAGCAGCCCCGAAAGCATAATGAACATGGCATCACCCTGCTCCCCCTGTTTAAAAAGAGCTTTTCCCTTTGACAGGAAAACATGTTCCAGGTTTGATGAAAAATACCGTATACTCTGTTCACTAAAAAGGTCAAAGTTTCCGGTAGATTGTATAAAATCAGCAAGTTCCTGTTCTGACAGTTTCGAATCAATCTTTTTCATATACGGAACATACTCCTTTTGTTTCTCCTCCCCGTGTTACTTGATATCAACAACAATAGCCGTTAAATCATCCCGGTAAATCGTGTCCTCCGAACCCCACTCCCGCAATTCATCGAACAATTTTGTAAGGAATTCCGAGGCAGACAGGTCCTTCCCTTCACGTATTACCTTGAAAAAATTCCGTTCTCCAAACATCTCCCTGTCCTCATTGAGCGCTTCGGTGATCCCGTCTGTATATAAAAAGATCCGGTCTCCGGTTTCAATATCAATTATATCCGATTCGAGGTTGATATCGTTAGCCCAGCCAATGGCACGTCCCTTGATCATATATTCATACACTTTGTCTTCATTTCTTTTATAAATGATCAATGCTTCATGCCCTGCCCTGGCGTAACACAATTCCTTTTTTTCCATATCAATATACACATAAGAGGCGGTTAAAAACTGCTGTTCAATATTACCCGTTAAAACCTGGTTCATATGATCCAGAAATGTCACCGGATCATCTGCCAGGTGAACCTGCATGGTTGAAACAATTTTAACCATTGAAGCGATCAGGGCCGCGGATATTCCATGCCCCGAAACATCGGAAACCAGGATCCCTATCTTGTCGTCGTCCAGTACGTGAAAATCATAAAAATCTCCCCCAACGCTCTCCATTGGGCTGTATCGCGCCTGGATATCAAAATAAGGCAGCTCCGGTAATTCTTTTGGAATGGTTCCCATCTGAATCTTCCGCGCCACATCCAGATCCTTTTGTATGGCAACAAACTGTTTGCTTTCATTAATAGCTTCTTTCAGCATGGTATGAAAAATCATCCTGGTTAACAACTCGTACCGGGAAAAAGGCTTAATTAAATAATCATTTCCCCCGGCAGCAAAACCCTCCATAAGATCATGAACCTGGTTCTTTGCTGTTAAAAAAATGATGGGCAGCTCATCAGGAGGATACACCTTCCTGATCCGGTGCGCTGTTTCATACCCGTTCATCCGGGGCATCATAACATCAAGGAGAACAATGTCGGGAAGCGCGGTCTTTAAAGTCTCCATTCCCTCAAAACCGGAGTGAGCAGTATTAACTTCTGCTCCTAATATTTTTAAATTATTCAGCATAACCTGAAGGTTAACGGGCTCATCATCAATAACCAGTACTTTGACTCCCCGGAGCTTTCCCGTGATCATCTCTTCAAGTTTGCTCTTCAGCTCAATGGAGTGCTCCTCTCTTTTTAAACTCACCGGAGCATCTTGTTTACCCGTTTTTTGTGAAAGGGCATTCTTCCCCTCTCTTGATGAACCGGTTTTTAGTACACGGGAATACTCTTTCTTCCCTCCAAATACAGGGATCGTAAAGCTGAATGTAGCCCCTTTTCCCATTTCCGAGTCCACAAAGATCTTGCCGCCATGAAGCTCTACCAGGCTTTTGGTTACTGCGAGCCCCAGGCCCGTTCCGCCATATACCCGCTCAATAGAACTGTCTGCCTGCTCAAAAGATCTGAATATGAGGTTCTGTTTATCCCGGGGAACACCAATTCCGCTGTCGGCAACTTCAATCCTCAGTTTTCCGTTGTCCTCTCGCGCCGAAATTGAAACAAAACCGGAATCGGTAAATTTGATCGCATTTCCTACCAGGTTATGCAATATCTGCTGAAGCCGGTTTTCATCTCCAAGGGCAAAAGGCACATCTTCCCCGATCTTATTAATAAGTTCCAGGGATTTTCCCTGAACCAGGGGCCTGGACAGGGAGAGGACAATCTCAACCAATTGCCGTATGTCAAGAGGCCGGAGCTGCAGTTCCAGATCCTTGTTCTTTAACTTTGAAAAATCAAGGATATCGTTTACCAGGTTAAAAAGCCGCTTTCCGCTCGAAATGACCATAAACAGGTTATCGTTTGTTTCCTGGGGCAGCTCCCCGGTTGCTCCGTTAACCAGGGACTCGGCAATCCCGATTATACCGTTAAGAGGAGTGCGAAGCTCATGAGACGTGACCGAGAGGAATTCATCCTTTAATTTGTCTGCCTTGGAAAGATTTTCAATTGCCAGCCGCTGAGCGTCTTCTTTTTCCTGCTTGATAATATTAATCCGGTCGCCCAGGGCAAATGCCAGGAGCACAACCTCAAGAAGAGAACCAAGATGCTGGGCGTTTTCCGTAAAAAAGACACCGGGCAATAATCCGAATGTATACAAAACAAAGATCATGGAACCCGTGAGAAAAAAAGTCCATGCAATCACATAAAAACGAGCGGCACGGTAGCCCCGTATAATACTTAAATAACCCGCAATAAGCAGAACACTAACACCGACTATATTCAGGAGCCCCGATGCCTGGATAGTAATCCAGTATTCAAGAAATAATGATCCCCCGCATATGACAAAATAGACCCCAACAACACAGTTCAGGATCATGTTTATCCGGGGCATATTTTCTTTTAATTTTAAAAAATCCTTACTAAAAATAATTGCCGCGATACTTACGAAAGAAACAACAATGGGTACACTAATGTTGGCCCATACCGGAGAATTCGGCCATAAATACTGGAACGCAAAGCCGTCAAGTGATGCCCGCACCAATATAAAAGAAATTACATATATAACATAGAGAATATAGGTCCGGTCCCTGATTATGAGAAAAAGAAAGAAGTTATATAATGCCATTATAAACAGGATACCGTAAAAAAGACCATACCCCAGGTTCTCATTTTGCTGTTTTTCAATAAAAGAGGCAGTTGTTCTAAGATTTAACAGGACATTCAGCGAACCCGCTGTTTTTGTGCGCAAATATATCGTTTTTTCACGAAATGATTCTGTTTTAACCAGGAAAATAAAATCCCGGTTAATAAGCTCACGCTGGGCAAATATATTAGTATCCCCGGTATGGCTTGCTGAAAAAGTTCCGTCCCGCTGCTGCTGGTGAATAGCAACATTATCAAGAAGAGGATAGCCCAGCTCCAGAAGCCACTCTTTTGACAAAACTTTTTTATCTTCGGGAGTATAGAGTAATTTAAACCTGATCCAATAGGCCGAATCAGTAAATCCGAAATTTAAAGCTCTTTTTTGGCACCTGGTAAACTTTGTAGAGAAAGCTTCCGAACTGACGTCTTCTATCGACCATTTGTCCTCTTTATCTTCCAGGTACTCAAGATAGGTTCCTAAGCGGTAAAGACCGGTCCCATCCTTGAGATCTAACGGTTCTCCGGCCTCCAGAGACAGAATTCCGGAAAAAAGTATAATTCCAATAAGCAGGGAAAGCATTCGCGGATATCTCCGTATCCTCCTGCCCCTTCCAAAACAATCTATCTTCCTGTTAGAATCACTATTTGCCATGATAACTTTTTTTCATATTCTTTCGAAAATTACAAGTACATTTTACCGGTATTATACAATCGAACCGGTTACCGGTGAGCCGAACGTTTCTTTTTCAAAAACCATATGAACCAGCGATGTTCCTGTTTCCATACAAGCAGCTCCCATATACCAGGAATACTCATGAGCCTTATAAAGTCCACCGGGATATTTTTTCATTATTTCACTTTTATTTGCTTCCATGTTCTTAAACCATTCCTGGGCAGTCCGGGTATAATGAATGCCGAACTCTTCAAGATGAATCAAACGTAAATTACCTGTTTTCATAGCCGATTTAACCAGTGACCCCGGCGTGGGTGAGTCGGCATTGGGCATTAAAACCGCGGTAAAATTCAAATATTTGTTCTTATCGTCCATCATAAAGATCTCATTACCGTGATATATCATTGTATGGAGCACAAACCTGCCGCCGGGTTTTAGCCGGTCACTTAGCACCTGGAAATAGGTATCCATATAGTCCCTTCCCACATGCTCCGCCATGCCGCATGATACAATCCTGTCGTACTCTCCTTCAAGTTCACGGTAATCGGTATAATCAAAGGTAATATGGGGATGCTTTTCCCGGCAGTAGGCAATCTGCTCCCTGCTCAAGGCTACCCCCCTGATGTTAGCGCCTGTCTCTTCATGAATATAATTAGACAGGGTTCCCCAGCCGCATCCTATCTCCAGAACCTTGTGACTCTTTTCTATTCTCGCCTTTTTGGTGATTATTTTCATTTTATTCACCTGGGCCTCATCCAGTGAAGCCCCGGCATGAGGCCAGATGGCGCAGGAATAGAGCATTGTTGGCCCCAGCATCAGTTCATAAAAATCATTCCCAATATCATAGGTTATGCCTATCTCTTTCCGGCAATTTTCAATAGTATTCCGCTTTTTATCCCAGATATTCTTCCTGGACATCCTTGCCTTAATACTAAAGGCGGAAAACTTCTTCATGAGCTGTCTAAAATACTCCTCATTAAGCATTAAAACCAACACTACTTTATAGGCCGAAGGAGAATTCCATTTTCCCGTTACATATCCCATTCCCAGGCCAATCTCTCCCTGCGTAAGGGCATCATATAAAAAACCGGCATCCGTAATATTTATCACACCCCTGAGTTCCGAGTTTTTATCGCCAAATTGATACTGCTCATCCGCTCCTTCGTAAACAACAGTTAAAAAGCCAACCTTCACCTGGCTCAGAAGCCGGTGAAATAACATTTTACACACTTTTTCTTTCATATGTCCTGCGTATCCTATAAATCCTCTATCAAATCCTCTATATTCCGCTTTATACACCCTGCTTTATCCCCTGTTCAATATCCTGCTCCGCACCCTGTTTCTCATCATGCTTGTGGTATAAATACAAAAAATTCTTTATTGTGGTAAAATATTCTTTTTTTAATGTTCCGGGAAAATTTTTATCCACCAATGCTTCCGCCTGGGCTGCTGCCGACTCTACTGACTCAAATTTTGTCATGCCTCCCACATAATAGACATTCTCCTCTCCCTGCATATCATTACAATATTTATACATTCTTCGCTCTTTAAACTGAGGGAAATATTTCCATTTTTTAAAAGCCCGTACGGGCCCCGGTATTCCGCCAATTCCCTCAATATCCTGCTTGAGAGTTGCCAGAATCTCTTCTTTACTCCTGTTTTCATTTTTTTCCGTAGTGTAACAGACATGAAGAGAACTTTTATCATCGCCTGTCCCTTTTGTTATAAGACAAATATGGTCGAAATGCTCTTTTTTAGCGTTTTCCGATATAAGAAGAGTTTCAGTTGGAATTCCGGTGATTTCGCAGGCCACTGCCACATAGGAACAATAGCTCAAAGAATCACTCACCAGCTGTTCATTTTCATTGAATTCCATTAAACGGGCCGCCTTAGAAAGGGGCACCGCAAGCACCAGGGAATCAAAAAAATATTCTTTTTCCGGGTTGTTTCCCAATTGTTTTACCCGGACCGTAACTCCCGATTCTCCGCGGTCTATTCCTGCTATCTCAGTATTCAGGCGCACGTCCAGATCCCGGGCCAGTGTTTCCACAAAGTGGCCATATCCCTTTTCAAACATCTTTGTTGATCCCTTCACCAGGGAGGTTTCACCCATTTTTACGGTACTTTTTCCAAAAAGGATCACAAAAAAAGCAATTCCAAAAAAATGGACCGCGTGTACATAATGCAGCACATACCAGGTCCGTATATCCCGCAAATCTCCATACCCAAAGGATACAATTGCCAGTTCCAGCCAATCCCCAATCACCGTCAGGTTCTTTTTTTTACAAAAATCACGGAAAGAAAGCTCATAATCGGCAGGGAATTCCCGGTACCGGTCGCTCCTGTCATAAAAAAATGAAAAACGGCAGGCATGATAAAAATAGACAAGCATCTCATATAAAATACGGATGGTTTTTCGCGCAGGCCAGTATAGTTTTCGAAATGAAAGGATCTCTCCTTTTCTTGACATAATCCTGTTTGGAGCCCGGTTCCGGAACCGTACCCCAACTTCCCGTGCCAGCTTTATTACCTGCCGGTATGATGGCGTTACTATTATCGCTCCCATTTCATAGGGTTTGCCGTTTTCATACCTGGTATAGCACTTTCCGCCAATCCTGTTCTCTTTCTCAAATACCGTAACAGAATGGCCTTTCTTTTTTAGTGTCCGCGCCGCTGTAATACCGCCAATTCCCGCGCCAATCACACAAATATTTTTTTTCTTCATCATTCATCCTTATCATCGTATAAGAAATGAAAAAAAATATGTGCGATAAAAGTCAACAAGAATATTCTGCTTTCTTAGAAATATGCAGTTCCGATTCTGAAAGCGGGTTACGCAACCTCGCCCCCCGTTTCAAACCTCAAGCCCGATCATTCTCATGAGGTATATGGCATCTGAGGTGTTCGACACTCCCCTGCGCATAATATAATCAAAATAGATTGTATCGTCTGTATAGCCTTCTTTGAAATAATAATTGCTTATGGCAAGATCGGGCTCTTCTTCCAGGCCCGCTAGTTCAAGATCATGGGTCGATACCAGGCCGGCTACGCCTTTCCGGCTCAAATCCCGCAATATTGTTGCAGCCCCTATCTGCCGGTCCCTGCTGTTGGTTCCCCGGAAAATCTCATCAAGCAGGAACATCATGGGTTCTTCTCTGCGTGAGGCCTCTATTATCATCTTTACCCGCAACAGCTCCGCGTAAAACGATGATATATTCTTTTCAAGGTTATCATTCACCCGCATTGATGAATAAATATCCATTAGTGAACAGGTAAATGTCTTCGCGCATACCGGTGCTCCGGCATAGGCCAGAACCAGGTTTATTCCCACGATCCGGAGCATGGTGCTTTTTCCCGACATATTAGAGCCGGTGATTATTAAAATACTCCCGGGACCTTCAATTCGAAAATCATTCGTTACCCGTGTCTCTGCCGGCAGCAGGGGATGGCTTATCTCCTCTGCCGAATAATGATACGCTTCATGGGAAATAAGGGGTTTTGCCCAATCCGGATTGTCGTACCGGGCTCCTGCCAGGCTCGACACTGCTTCCAGTCTGCCAATTGCCTCAAGCCAGGACCGGAGTCCGGCCCCTGAGCGCTCTTTCCAGTTTTCAAGCGCGATTATACACTGGTAATCCCAGAGAAACAGCATATTTACCAAAAAATGAAGCGAACTGAACCGCATTCCCATATAATCCGTTATCCGGTCCAGTTTTCGCACCTGCTCCGATGCCGGTTCTCCTGCTTTTTGTTCTGTTTTTTGACGCTGGGCTGCCAGGTATGGCGCGGTAAACTCCTCCTGTTCCACCATGCGGAGCAGTTCCTGGTACGTTTGCAGCTGATCCTTATATTTTCCCGTTAGCTCAAATACCCGGCTTGCTTTCTTCCGGTTTATCCAGGCAACCAGGAGCTGAAGACAAAAAAAGAGCGCCGGTACTGCCGCGGGTACGGCCGGAACCAGTATTGCCGCTGCCGCAAGAAGAACTGCTGCCGCAGGCAGTATTCTCACCAGCGCCCGCTGCCAGGTCTTTGCCAGTACCCGTTCCGGTTCTTCAGCCCAGCGTACCAGGAGTTCCGGATTCAACAGAGCTTTCCGCCGCTCCATTCCTTCGGCCTGAAATTTCTGGCGCCAGTCGATCTTTTCCGACAGTTCCCATACCGCTTCCTGCCGGTTTAATATCGCGTCCCGCCTCTTTTCCGGCTCCTTAAGCAAATCCCCGAGAAAAATACGTCCGTAATACGTATTTGCCCTGCTGACCCACTGATATAGTGAACCGTGCCCGAATATATCCAGGTCTAACGTATATTTATGATCCCGGTTTACGAACTCCTCTCCGTCATCCTTAAATTCCAGCCATTTTCCCTGTAACCGCTGAATAGAATTAGCGTTTATTCCTATCAAATGAGTAGTAATTCTTCTTTCACGATCTATTGTATCATGCCGTTTTACCAGGTATATAAATACCGCGAAAATTGCCGCGAAAAGCAGAGCTGCCATTAAATTCAGACCGCTGGTATACAAAATAACAAGGCCCGCCCCTCCTGCCGCAAAAACCAGGAGCCTGATCCTGCTCAGACGGTTGTACTGTGCTGTCTGCTCTTCCAGCAATTGAGTAAAATCTTCTTTCCGCTTTTTATACGATTCAATCGGATTCACTTTTGTCCTCTTTTTCCACTTCTTCTTCAAGCTCTTCTGCCTGCACAATAGGGACCGGTGCAGGTGGTTTCCACAGCAGCAATCCTCCCAGGACTACGGAACATATTGCCCAGAGCAGAAGCCCTGCTTGTATTCCCGACATCCCCAAAAATACCGGCGGCGGGCTATCGGCACGGATAAATTCGATAAAAAACCTGAGCAGGGAATAACCGCCCGTATGAATAAAAAATATCAGCATCATTCTATTGCTTTTTTCTTTGAGATCGGCAAACCCTGTGGCCAGCAGCCGTTTAAATACTAATATTACTATCACCATTAAAACGATATCACCAAAAAATTCATAGAGCTGCGTTGGATGAAGGGGCGCGCTTACCAGGGATTCTTTACCCATAAGCCCCCACTGGTAGGCCCAATCCCAGGGAATTCCGGTGTGTCTTGCTGCGGTTTCAAACGACGGGATCATTATTCCGTACTTTGGGTATTGCACTCCCCAGGGCAGCGTTGTTGCAATTCCATGGGAATCTCCATTTAAAAAACAGCCTACCCGGCCAACTGCCTGTGCCAGGAGCAGTGCCGGTGAAATTACGGCAAACAGGGAGGCGAACGACATCCCCGATCTCCGGGTATAGATCCAGGCAACCAGGATCCCTCCTGCCAGGCCGCCCGTTACACTGGAACCGCCTTCCCAGACCCGGAACAATACCAGGGGATCGCTAAAAAATGAAAACCCTTCCCAGAATATCACATGCGACAGCCGCACTCCCAATAATGCCCCTATTATTGTCCACACGACTGTCCTGTCGTATATGTCAAGATCCAGCCCATACTTATTTACCCTGGGCCGTGCCCATAACAACCCTATTACAAAAGACAGCCCAATATATAATCCTTCATAAAAATAAATCGTACTTAATCCAATAAAACTCAAATCAACGTGAATTGGAAACATATATATTACTCCTTTAAAAAAGTTGGCAGTTGACGGTTGACGGTTGACGGAGGCAGTCTCTCCTCTGCCAACCGGCAACCGCCAACTGTCAACTAACTACAGCAGGCCTATGCGGTCGAACCTGAAGTGAAAGTTGTCGAAATCTATAGAGAGCCAGCGGATTACCAGCTTTCCTTCGACATTTCCTATTGGGAGAAATCCCCATACCCTGCTGTCGGAGCTGTTACCCCTGTTGTCTCCCATAACAAAAAGATGTCCGGGCGGTACCCGTTTTTCCTTTATATTATCAAATTTCTCATTGTGATGAATGGTTCGTATAATGGAATGACGTATTCCGTCAAGATTCTCTTCAAATTCATAATGACCATTCCTATCACCAATGTAGCGGGCTTCAATCTTTTTCCCGTTAACATACAGCTCCTTGTGCTTGAGCATGATTAAATCTCCCGGCAGTCCAATTACCCGCTTGGTAAAATCGACCCCTTCATCTTCAGGAGACTTGAAAGCAATTATATCTCCACGCTGCGGGGTGCCCCACTCGAACAGGGTTATATTGGTAAAAGGGAGTTTTACCCGGTAGGCCAGTTTGTTCGCGAAGAAAAAATCTCCTTCCACGATTGTGGGCTTCATGGAGCCCGTGGGTACCCGGTAATTGCCGAACACCGAAGACCTGAGACACAGGGCAATAAAAACTATTACCAGGAAAAATTTAAAATCCCCGCTTTTTGCATACTTTACAAACCGTGCCCCGGCATTCTTCAGAACTTGTTTTATATCTATATTTTTTTTATTATCATAATTGTCATTATTCATATTTTCCATTTACTTACATCCTTTTTCTATAGTACAATTTTCCAAGCATATACGTATATACCGACGACAACGCGAATACTATTATGGGATAGACCGCGTCAAGAGCCGGGTTATACACATAAACCGATACTATGGCAATGAGCCCCCACATTGAAATATTCTGTTGAAAACTGATGGCTTTTAACTCGATCAACTGTTCTCTTTCATCAACAACATGCTTTCTGTCAATTAAATAAAAGACGAAATAGACAACAATAGTGGCAAGTACGATCAATCGCATAATTGTGGTCTCAGTCATCACTCCTCCCCGCCCCATGCCTCTTCGCATGTTTCCGCAATAAAAAAAATTTCCTCAACCTTCATTTCAAGCTCCCGGGCAATTTTTAATGCCAGCTCCACGGAAGGAGTAAACTTACAGTTCTCTATTGAGTTTATTGTCTGCCGCGAACACCCGATCCGCCCGGCTAAATCCGCCTGGGTTACATTATCGTATGTTATTCTCGCTATTTTTAGCCTGTTTCCTATCATAATTGAATAACTTGTAATCTAAACACGACATTTTGTCAAGTATATTTTACATTTTGTCGTGCTTATTTGTCACTGAGGCTCATATGCAAAAAGAATGGCGGGAACCCGTGCGGAAGTATTATTTTTAAACGCATCGATTCCGATGCTTTTAGAATATAGCTATTTCTCCTCAACCGGATCATACAGCAGCCGCGCCCGCTTCACTGCCTCATGAAGCTTCTTTTTGAACAGCTTTTTTTCCGGAAGCTCCGTGAGATATTGAGCGACCTGTATACCGCTTTTATCCAGCTCCATGAGCTCTATGACTTCCTTTGATTTCTCAGCGCACAAAATTAAACCCATCGGCTCTTCCTCGCCTTCGCTCATTTCGTATTTTCGCAGCCACCTGAGATAAAACTCCATTTGTCCCTTATCTTTCGGGAGGAATTTTCCAAGCTTTAAATCTATTGCGACTAAACGCCTTAACTTTCGATGAAAGAACAAAAGATCTATTTTATACGTTTCGCCATCAAAAAAGAAATATTTTTGCCTGGCTAAAAACGCAAAATCTGTTCCCAGCTCAAGTATGAAATTTTGAAGCTCAATTAATATCGCTGTTTCTAAATCTGCTTCTGAGTATTCACTATTCAGGTTTAGAAAATCAAGGATATAGGGATCGCGGAGAACCAGGTCAAGACTCATCTCTCCCTCTTTCCCCAGTTTCTTCAGGTCATTTATTATGGTATTCTCCGGTTTTCGCGATAGCGCCGTTCGTTCAAAAAGCATTGAATCGATACGGCCCCGTAACGTCCGGACGCTCCACCCTTCATTACCGCACAGCGCTATGTAGAATTCTCTTTTCAGAGAGTCTTCTATCTTAATAAACTCAACAAAATGAGACCAGGCGAATTGTTGTGACAGTGTCACAACAATTGAGTTTTCCGGGAAAGTATCATAAAATTTAATCATCCGGGTAAGACTGGTTTTTTCAAATCCTCTCCCAAAAGATTTTGTCAATTCAAGGCTTAATTGCTCTACCACTTTTTTCCCATAATCAGCGCGCTTGTTATTAAGAATATCAGCTTTTATGGTTTTCCCAATATTCCAGTATAATTGCACCATCCCTGAGTTGACAGCAACCTTTATGTTGCTTTTCGCCTCATTAATCAGGCTTGAGATCTCTTTAAAGAGGCCGGCGGGCGTTTTCTTTACTACTGCTTCTTCGGGCATTGCACTATCCTTTAGTCATTTTAGGATATTAAAACCCGGGGACATGATTATGGCAAGCCATTTTTTACTTAACAAAATATAAGTTATATTCAACTGGGAACCCGTGCGGAAGCATTATTATTTTTCTACCGGATCATACAGCAGCCTGGCCCGCTTCACCGCCTCATGAAGCTTCTTTTTGAAGAGCTTTTTTTCCGGAAGCTCAGTGAGATATTGAGCTACATGGATTCCGCTTTTATCCAGTTTTAATAGTTTTATTACCTCTTCTGATTTGTCAGAACATAGTATTAATCCTATCGGGGACTCTTCCCCTTCCTGCATTTCATATTCTTCCAACCAACTCAAATAAAGCTCCATTTGCCCTTTGTCTTTTGCCCGGAATTTTCCCAATTTTAAATCGATTGCCACCAGTCTGCGCATTTTTCTGTGGAAGAAAAGAAGATCAATATAACCATCCTCACCATCTAATATTATTCTTTTTTGTCGAGCGAGAAATGCAAAATCAGAGCCCATTTCCAGAATGAAGTTTTGCAGCTCAATTAATATAGCTGTTTCAAAATCAGATTCCGAATGGGCTTCTTTGAGGTCCAGGAAGTCAAGAA
>JAAENB010000457.1 GCA_024224995.1 bacterium
ACAGAGTTCCGGCAACCAGTCTCTTTTTATTCCCAATCCTCTTTCTAATCAGTTTCTTCCGTATTTTTTCCCTGTCCCACAGGGGGTCGCACTCCTTCCCGGAATCTCCATAGCCCTGGCCTGAAACCAGCCAGTAAAGGCGTTGCACTGCAACGTCTCTCAGAACCAAACCCTTGCCCGGAGCATCTTCGCAAAATAGACCCCGGTATCGACACAGTTTCTTCCGTATTTTTCCCAGCCCTGCCGGGTCAGCACTCTCAAAAAACTTAATTTTGCTTGTGCGCGGGCCTGGAAGGGACAAAATTTTTAAAAAAATCTTATTTTTTTAGACTGTTAAAAGGGGGTTAATATATCTTCTCTTGACGAATGGGAAATAATTTAGTATCTTTAGTAAATAAACAAAAACAGTTATGGTGACGGCATGAAAATATTACTCAAAATTATTATCTTTATGGTTATGGTACTCATTTCCGGATTACTACTTACGGAGTTTCCCAGGCACGCGGAAGGCGCTTTAATATTGCTTTTTCTTGGATTATTTATTATACTGTCAATTGTTATCCGGATCAGGTTTTGGAAGAACAAGCTCAAAAGAAAAAAGACTTCATTGAAATATACCGTACTTATACTAATCTTCCTTGTTGGCTCTTACATGCTTGCCGATGTAATAAATAATAACCACTCAAAAAACAATATTCCCAACAGGGAAAAAGTGGTTAAATCCCTGTACAAATATAAAAATGACATAGGAAAATTCCCCGGGACCTTAAACCAACTGGTACCGGTTTATATAATAAAAATCCCCCCTGTTAAACAGGGCATAACAAGCAAATCATTTATTTATAGAGGCAGCAACGAGTCTTTTACCCTGAGCTACCCGGATTCCAAATCAAAGTATGGATATGAGTATAATTCGGATTCTCAGAAGTGGGACTTAAAAGACTAAATTCACACCGACTCATAAATACTCTCCCCTGATCCATAATAGGAGTCATAAATGTGCCCGTACACGGCATCACATTTTTCTTGATACACTTTTGTAGAGAACACCCGGGGTAAACGGTCCAGGATCTCTTCAACAGAGAGACGAATAGAAGCACGGGCTTGCTGTTTTTTTTTCCAGTCCAGTATCATATTCTTTTCACGAACAGTTTTTCCAAGATTAATTATTATCTCACGAACCTCACTTTTCTCTTCTTCCGACATATCAATAGGCGGAATCGTTAAAATATCAAACAAAGCCAGTTCTTCCTCGGAGAATCCTTCAATGGCAGCTCTTTTCTCTTCAACAAGCAGTTCCCTGGCAGAATCGATCAAACGGTCAAGGTATTCCGCAATCCCGATATTTCCCGAATTATAGGCATCAATTGTTTCCTGGAACCTGGTATAAATATTCATCCGGCTCTTATTCAGGAGCAGCATTTTTTTGATCTTAACGGCAATAGCTCCTCGTAATTTTTCTGCTTCAATCCGTCCTTTTCCTTTATCGAGCTGAAACTTAATACGTTCAAAGTCTACAGTGTTAAAATCAGAATAATTATCTCCGGGATCATTTTCATCATCATGTTCATACTCCGCGATAGTCCGTTCCTTGAGATAGCCGGAAGTAATAAGAGAACAAATTTCAAAAGCAATAGCAGTAAACAAGCGGTACCGGGGCAAAAACAGATCAATACTGCTGTCCGGAAGAACAGCCTTATACCGCTCCTCAATAATACTCATAAGACTTAAATATTTTCTTTTTGAATGGTCATTAATAATGATTTCATTCACCGCTTCTTCAATAAGTTCAACCCTTTTTTTATTCCGGGAAACAAGCAAACCCGGGATATCAATTTTGAGCTCCCGGCAACATGTTTCAAGTTCTTCAATGGAATCGGCAAACTCCTCAATAAGAACCGATTTCTGTTTGATTGGAATTTTACTTTCATCAAATCCTGAAGAGTTATATATCTCAAATGCTTTTTCCAGGTTTCTAAAAACACCAACATAATCAATTACCATACCACAATGTTTTTCCTTGAAAATTCTGTTCGCCCGGGCGATTGCCTGTACCAGGGCATGATTGCGCATTGGTTTGTCGATATATATTGTTGAACAAATAGGCACATCAAAACCGGTAATCCATCGTGAACAAACAAAAACAATACGGAGAGAGCTTCCGGGATCTTTGAACTTTTCATCCAGGTTTTCATTAAGCAATCTTTTTCGGACACTTACAATATCGAGCCCTTTTTTCTTAAACCGATCGACTTCATTTTTTGACGCGGAGATAACTACAGCCATATCTGTTTCTTCCATGTATTGTATCCGTTTCCGGATTTCCGAAGCAGCTTCACCGGAAGATATAGCAACTTTTTCTTTAAGCTCATCCAGGTATTTTTTCCAGTAAAATTGAAATTTATCAAACATAATAACCGTTGTAATTTTATCAATGGCGATAAAGATACCCTTCCCCATGTATCCTCTCTCCATAAAATGCCGCACTGCATCCTCAGCAATACGTTCCAATCGCTCATTATGCGTTACTATGGAATACTCATAAGCAAAATCACGCTCCAATTTCCTTTCAAGGTCTTCACTTAACTCACCATTCTCCAGGAGCCGGTTCATATCTTCATTAAAATTTTCACTGCTTAACTGTAATTCCGGAATACGATCTTCATAGTATAAGGGAACAGTAGTATTATCCTCAACAGAATTTTTAAAATCATAGATACTAACATAATCTCCAAAAATCTTACGAATTTTATCCGCCCCGCTTCTTAAAGGAACTCCAATAAAACCGATAAAAGCAGCGCCGGGCAAGGCCTTCATCATATTTACCGCGTAACTGTCATACTTGGAACGAAATGCTTCATCAGCAATTACAATAATATCCTCACGGTTTGATAACCTGGAATACGTTTCGCCTTTTTTGGCATAAAATTTATTAATAATAGTAAAAATATAACGGTGATCTTCCTGTAAAAGGCGTTTTAAATGAGAACCGCTAATGGCACGGGCATTCTTTTCACCAAGAACCCCGGTTCTTGCAAAATTCTTATATATTTGCTCATCAAGTTCTTTCCGATCCGTAACAATGAGAAATGTCCAATTTCCGGAAATTTTTCTAAGAATCTTTTGCGCAAAAAAAATAATAGAATAGCTTTTTCCGCTTCCCAGGGCATGCCAGAAGATACCAAGTTTTCGGTTTATTTGAATATTATTAAAAGCCCTGATAGCATTTTCAACACCGAAATACTGATGATTGCCGGCAAGAAGCTTAACGAGACCGGCTTTCTCCTCGCTAAATAAAATATAATTTTCAATAATATCGAGCATCTTTAAAGGATCACATATGGTTTTCACCATATTCTCAAAAGGATATTCTTCACTATTTCGAGTTTTATTACTCAGTTTCCATTCATTAAAATGTTCCCAGCTGGAAGAGACGGACCCGACTTTACTATTAAAACCATTAGAAAGTACAATAAAAGCATTATACCAAAAAAGATGAGGAATAATATTTTTATAATCCAACAGGTTTTCTCGATAAGCATTTATCAATCGTTTATGTGATGATTTAAGTTCAATAAAAATAAGGGGAATACCATTTACGAAACCAAGCAAATCAACCTGCCGAGTATAGATTTCACTGCTTATTCTAAAACCGGCGGCCAGGAAATAATCATTATTATCCGGTCTGTTCCAATCAATAATCCGAACCGTTTCACTTATATTCTCTCCACTCTCATAATCCTGGATACTAACCGTAACTCTCTCCTTCAGGAGCAGATGGATATTCCGGTTTGCTCGTGTAATTCCAATAGTATCCCGGTTCCGCTGCAACTCCTCAATAGCAAGTTCAATAGCTTCTTCCGGAAGATCAGGATTCAGACGCCTGAGAGCCAGTCTCATTCTTTGAACCAATAAAACCTCTCTCCCGGATTTCCTTCCAAGAAAACTCTCACCGGAATCATTAAACTCATTTACACAACTTTTAACTTCCCACCCCAGGCTCGTAAAAAGTTGAATGTAGTCCGGTTCAATAAAACTATCCCTGGGATACTTAGTGATATATTCTTTCATTATTATCTTCCTCCTTCATTGTAATATCCAGGTCAGAAACATCTATGGAGCCGGAGATAATTTTGGGAAGAATGAGATCCCGCTTTTCTTTCAAGATAGCATTATTTTTTTTTAATATATTCGCAAGTTCAAATAAAGGCGTGATACAATTATTAAACGCCATAGCTTCATCGTATGAAGCAATAACAATAACTTTATTACTCAGCTCAGTCCAATGACGTTTATATTCCCTTGTTTCTACCAGGTTACTCAAAAGAAAAAAAAGATATATCTCCGGTAGAGAAGTTTTTGATACAAACGGAACAATATTCGGAGCAAGAGAAAAAGGCTCAACCATCAATTGCATTGTACAGGTGTGATCACCAAATAAAATAATTGGCTTTTCCGCGGTCGCCCTATGATCAGGATCATTATTATGATAGGTATATGAATCTTCCCGGGCCTGGCGAATAACCGGGACCAGACCTTTTGCGGTGACCATGGACTCTTTATAAATACAGCCGCTTTTTACCCGTTTAATAATCGTCTTTACTTTGTCGAGTTTCCACCCTTTTGGAATTTTACCCCGGGAAGAATCTACCATCTCAATTTCATTATAACCGGGAAAACGGTAATTGATAAACCATTCCCGATAAATCATCCAACACATTTCTTCAAGAATCATGATCCTGCGGTGATTTATATGATAATATGAATCATATAAAGACAGGATAGCCGATATTTTCCTCTGGACAGGCACCGGAGGGTGTAAAAATTGATACTGCTCAATTCTAGCAGGGGCAGTATGTATTACCTTGGTACCGGTAGCAGTAGAATTCAAGTACCGGTTAAAATCGGGAGATAAAAAAACCCAGTAAAGAAAATCCAGAGAAATATCTACATTATTTTTAAGAACAACAAGACCAAGCCTCTGGTTATGGAGATACACCCGGTCATCATCCAATATACGGGCAGGAACTCCAAGGATCTCACCACCGGCAGTTTGACAGGTCATAACCAACAACATGTCTCCCGGTGTTAATTCATATTCAACAGGATAGTCTCCGGTATACCGCTGCACTTTTGTAGACTCAAATCGAAATCCTCCATTATATTTAAAATTCACAATGTTGACAATAACCGGCAAACTGGAATCATCCTCTATTGTCATATATTTTCCTTTAAACGGATAACCGTGCTTGATAAAACAGAAATCTCCCAGCCTGGAATATTGTTTCTCCTTAAGAAAAAAATTCGTTTTATTTTTTCTTGATCCACTCACGCCATTCATTTTAACAATACCCCTATAGCATGTTTAATCCGCTTTTCAAATTCATATCCTTTTCCGGATAATATTTCGAACTCGGCATTTAATTTTTTCAGTAATTCTTTAAAGTCAAATTCTTCTCCTTCATTATCCGAAAGCCGTATATACCGCGCGGGATTAAGACTCCATCCCTGGTCCTCAATTTCATCAAGAGTAGCAACTCTGCACAAACCCGGGATATCACCATAATCTCCTGTTGAAAAATTCTTTTGGATAAGCTCCCTGCTGCCGTTAACAAACTCCGGAGCTCTCCCTCGAAAGAGGCGGACAATATTAGCAATAAACTCAACCTGTTCCGAGGAAAAATCACGCAAGGCTTTAGGGTTCTGGCGAAATATTTTACGGGCGTCAATAAACAAGACCTTATTCTCTCGCGGAGTCCCCCGTTTTCCTTTGTCCAGGAACCAGAGTGTACAGGGAAGTGACACGGTATAAAAAAAATTTGTTGCGATTGAGATCATTACATCAACACAACGCTCCCGGATCAGTTTTTTTAAAATCTCAAGTTCAGCCCCCCGGGGATCATTTGCCGAATTAGCCATAACAAATCCGGCTCGCCCGGTATTGTTCAACGCGCTATAAAAAATCTGTATCCAGAGATAATTAGCATTGTCGGCTTTTGGCATTCCAAAAGGAAACCGGGCCAGGTCATTTTTTATTCTTTCTTTGTCGACTTTATTTACATTAAACGGAGGGTTTGCCATAACAAAATCAAAAGCACCAATCATGTTATGCACATCTTCATAGTACGTATTACATTCCCGAATGTCTCCGGAAAGGCCATGTATGGCAAGATTCATTTTACACAATCGTACTGTTTCCGCGATTTTCTCCTGCCCATAAACACTAATCTCATTAATAGACTTTTTCTGATGATTTTCAATAAAACGACTCGACTGAATAAACATTCCTCCGGAGCCGCATGCCGGGTCCAATAACTTTCCATGAAAGGGCTCAATAACCTCAACAATAAGTTTAACAATTGAAGTGGTGGTAAAAAACTCTCCGCCGCGTTGCCCTTCAGTCATGGCAAAACTACTAAGAAAATATTCATAGATCTTGCCGAAAATATCACCTTCAATATTGGTATGAATTGACGACAACAGTTTTAACAGTTCAACAAGAGTCTTGTTCTCAAGCTTTTTATAAATTTTAGGCAGAACATCTCTTAGCTCTTCATTCTCATCTTCAACGGCTTTCATTGCTTCGTTGACAGCCTTGCCGATGTTTGACTCTTCCGTAAGATTGAGCAAATGAGAAAAACGGGCATTCTCAGGAATGTATAAAACACCTCGTGCCTGGTAATCAGTCCTTCCAATCTTGCGCCGCCAGGTAGGCTTTTTCTTTAGCTCTTTCTGTAGACATGAAAACCGATAATCGGCATAGCGCAAAAAAATAAGGCCAAGAACAGGGATAGAAAATTCATGAGACTTCAGTTTAGAATTTGCCCTGAGTTCATCGGCCGCTTCCCACAACCTGCTTTCTATAGTATTATTCTCTGGAAACATCCTTATGGTATCCCTTTATATCCCCACAGCCTTATTCATTGAACCGGTATTCAAATATTCAGCTTCAAATGTTTTCTTCGTCACAATTTTCAAAAATGTATCCAGTGCTGCCCGTTTAAATAATTCCAGAATAGGATCGCATAAATTATACAATACAAGCTCAATATTTTTTTTCCCGGCAGAGTGAAATAAACGAACGAGCGATCCTATTGTTATGGAATCAACCTGATCCAGGTTTTTAAAATCCAATGCAATGACTTTTGGATTTCTTGCGAGTGCCATATTCCAGGCAATCTCGACTTTGCCAATTGTCCGAACAGAACACTCACCACTTACATAAACAATAATAATATCGCTTAGAAACTCTGTAGTTACCTCAACCATAACCCTACCCTCCATACGGCCTAAACCACGATTGTAATATAACGTATGTCTGGTTTATTTACAGAACATTCCGGTAACTGTCAATTGACTTGTATAAAAAAAGTTTTAACTAATTTTAGATAAGATTTATTTAACCAATCAGCTGTAATATTACTCAGTACCAAACTCATGACTCTTTTAACTCGTGAAAATCTTTCGAATCGGGACTTTAGTTTATATTTATTTATTCTTTAGATATGCCGTGCCCCATGTCTTAAGTGTATCACCATCTTTTATTTTTAATTTTTTTCTTATTCTTGATGAGACAACATATAATGACTCAATATGGACATCTCTTTTTCGAGCAATTTCAGCATAGGTAAACTCATAAGAAAGAAGCTCTAATATTTCTTTTTCCGCTTTTGTCAGCTGTGAGAATAAAAAATCAATCAATTCCTCTTCCTGCTTTTTCCTTTCCAAAACCGTACAAAAAACATTTCCAACAATCTTTAACATTTGAAAAACATCTTTTGCCCAGATTCTTTTCGACATTACGGAGTCAAAACCAAGAAAACCGGCAACCGTTTCATGTAAAATCATTGGAACAATGATAAGAGACTTTATCCCCTGATTTCGTAAAAAATCCCTTTCATGCTGCCCGGCATCGGGAATATCATCGATATCCGAAAAAGAAAAAACTTCTCCATCCCGGATAATACCGGAGAACCAGGGAAATTCCTCTTTAAAGCCGAGTCGCTGTAGATTATTTTTTTGTGATGCCACTCCCCTGCTGCACCATTCATAAGTATTGTTCATGCTTTCATAATCATCATAAATCTCAAAGATATAACTTCGATCGACTTTATAGAACTCCCCAATAGTCTTCAGCGCATCTTGAATCCCCTCATTAATCGCATTCGATTCCAGGTTTAGGAAATTAGTTGATATTTTACTAATCAGTTTTTCAACTTCTACTTTATGGCTCAATATCGTTTCTGCCCGTTTCCGGTCGCTAACATCCCGGGTAATCCCACCGATGCCTATTGCTTTTCCAGCGTCATCATAAATAAATGCCATTGATACATCAGTAATAAGTATATGCCCGTCACGGTGAACCTGTTCAAATTCCATTTCCGTTATTCGTTTTTGCGGGACAACCTGCTGCCTTGTTCTTTTGAGCCCACGAGCCAGCAATTGCAGTGCCAGACGATAGGAACTCGGTGTAAAAACATTTTCCAATTTTTGAGCCAGGGCTTCTTCTACCGTATACCCTCTCATCTCTTCAACTGATTTACTGATATAAACAAATGACATCGTTTCAAGGTCCAGAATCCATATCACGTCTCGTATGTTTTCCGCAATTACCCGGAACGGTTTTTCTCTTCTTAACAATAATTCTTCTTTTGTTTTCATAGTTTTATATCTACTTCTTATTATAAAATTCAGGTGTTCGTTGAACAAACAGCCGCACGACCAATACTCTTTTATTTTAAACCTATCTCAAACTAAACTTCACTCTAAAAAAACCTGAAAAATGCCCCTCTTCGGTGCTAAAGTTTGCGACGAGTACCTTGTCGTCGTCGGCAGCCCTGTTTGCGATTGGGCTTAGATTAATCGTCAGAGAAATAAGCTTGTTCACCTCAAGAATTGCATCCGCGTTCATAACAGCCCTGTCGGCCCATACGGATATATCCTTCCTGTTTTTTCCCATAACATATAATACCGAAATAATAGTCGCATTTGAAAATATTCTATAGGCAAAGGGGATAGACAAAGAGCCAAGAGATGACTTGATATAATATTTAAATTCAAAACAATTCTCGCTTCTGCGCATGAATTCAATTATTTCATAACTATCTTCTTTTGAGCCCGTTTTTAAATAATCACTTTGCAAAGAATTTGCCAGGGAAATATCAATGTTTTTCGGCATTTTCCATATGGCATTGTCCGTTGCCCATTGATACGTTAAATTCGTTTTACTCATAAACCAATCCTCCCGGTTTTGACACAGCTCAATAGTATCGTCTTCCTGTATTTTAATCATCCCGGAGGAAGTTCTTCCGTTAAAGCTGTTGGAAAGAGCTTCACAATAGGAACCACAATGACGGACAAAAAGATAATCCCCTTTCGATAATCCCGCAATAGAGGTATTGGGAAGCAATATATCACCGGAAAAACATAAGGGACCACTTAATTCATCACCGCCCGTAAAGGGCAATGGGTTATGATTTGCATCCAGCACCTGGCGCCTCATCCCTGCAAGAGTAACTGCAATAAGCTGATCACTTCCTACATCTACAACAGCAATCCTTTTTCCCCGAATATTTTTAAGCGAGATTATTTTTGTAATAATTCCCATTGCCTTTCCAACAAGAGAATTCCCGGGCTCTACGATATACCTGGTATCATCCCGCATTTCTTTGAGCAGACTTTCTCTTAGCGCGTCTATTGTAGGAAAACTGTCTTCCGGCGACAAATTTATTCCAAGCCCTCCTCCCAGGTCTATCGTCCTGATCATATGATTCGTTTTTTTATTTAAACGATCCATAAGCTTATGTAAAAATCTCATCATACCAACAAAAGTAGAAACCTGGTCCATCTGGGTTCCCACATGGGTATGGAGGCCCACAACAGGAACGGTAATACCGGCAAGAGCCTGCTCCAGTTCCTCCGAAGCGATACCGAACTTTCCTGCGGCGTGAGAAGTCAGATTATGATAGCCTCTGGACGAACCATACGAAACCGGGAATTTCGGATTTACCCTCACAAAGACCTGTCCCTCAAAGGGCTCACGCGCGTAGGCAGCATCCATTTCATTAAGAATCCCCAGGGAGTCTGCAACAACAGTTCCCCCTCTACGCAGCAAGAAAAGCGCGTGATCGATCTCCGGAGCCGGGGTATTATACAGGATCCGCCTGTATTTAAAACCTGCCCGCTGCGCGAGAAGCATCTCTCTCATTGACGCGCAATCGACCCTGCCCCCAAGCTTGCACAACTCCCGCAACACCGCGATTGAAGGGTTTGCTTTTACCGGGTATGCGATATTGAAAGGATGTCCCGCCAGGCGAACATAACTAATAAAATTTTTTTTAAGCTCTTCAATATTAAATACATATAAAGGACTTCCATACCGCATCCCGATACTTTTAAAGTCCAGTTTCTCAGACCACTGTTCCATCGACTACCCCGAAAAATTACTTCACAAAAAATGGAATATCATTTCATAAACTCTTTTCCAAAAAAAGTACACCCGCTCTTGTATACAGCATTCGATGCACTCTATACACCATATACTGAAATGCACTTAAAATTATTCAATTCTTTATCAACGAATCCTCTAAAAAAAAATATATCCACATAACAGCGCAATCAACAACAGCCAACTGTAGAAAACTCATAAATGATATCACCTCTGTAAATCGGTTTTTAGTGCCCGAAAACGGATAGCGGAGCGCTCGGTTCAATCAGTATGAAACTCATTTATAGTATTACCAAATCGGCTCTTCGCGCTCCGGGTGCCGGGAAAATCACCGGCATTCTCCAAACGTAGTAAACTCATTAATGATATCAACACCTCCAGCCCGGCAGCAATGACCCGGTCACCGGGAGCAGCAATTAGCAACCACAACTATACGAACGTTTAGCATTTGTCAATAATAAAATAGATCAGGAGAAAGATAGAACCTGCGGGGATACAAAAAAAACCTCTTCACGCAATATCAGCGATAGAAGAGGCTTTTTCCATATAAAGATATAAAAATTTAAATAATTATATTGCAATTACATATACTTAGACTCAAACTCCAGCTTGGACATGGTTGTAAAAAAATTACCCAATTTTGCCGTTTTAAATACACTTAAAACAGTCTCACTCAAATCAAAAAATACCAATTCAATCTTTTCTTTCATCGCATTGTTCAGAAACTTAACCAAAACACCAATTGCAGATGAATCGATATATTTAATATTCTTACAATTAATACCAATTACTTTTGGCCTTTTTGCGGTCTGATCATTCCATACATTATCGGCATATTCCACACTTTCCAGGTAGAACTCCCCATTGATATATAAAATAATTACATCACCATGTTCTTCAACATCAATAACAACCATATTCTTCAACCTCTAATTCTCTTTAAAGAGTAAACCATTAATAACATCTTTGTCAAGATTTTTTTGTAACTGCATAAAAAGTGGCAGGTAAAATATCGCAAAAAAGGGCTATTTTCCCCTTTTTGTTCATTATTTTCCCAATTTTATCAAAACATTCCTCTGGTAATCAATTATTTTATCAATAATATCCTTAATAGACTCCTGTACAAGATATTTTCGATCATTTGTAAGAGTGATAACCGTATCAGGTGTCTCCTCAATTGTTTCAATATGAAACGGATTAAAGGCGAACTCATCTCCATTCAATCTATGAAGGAAAATCATTTTTTTCTCCTTTTTCTACGGCTTCTATTCCCCTGCCCGTCAATTAACTTAAAAAAATCCTTCAAATCGACCTTTTTAACATATTTTCCCGAACAACCGGGAATACTGCAATCATAAACAGGAATACTTTGCTTTACGAATAATTCCTCAAGCCACATCTTCGCCGCTAAAAACTGCTTATTCGTAAAAAATAACTCTTTACCTCTTTGAATTTCATATTCCCTTCTTTTTCTGGATAAATCCGTATCCAGTGTCTGAAAATTCGTATACCGGTTATATTTACATAGATTCTTCCCATAGAATAGGGATTCCTTCACATAAAACCGGTCCGCAAAGCCAAGATCATTCCCCACAAGCACTAATGAGGCAATATCGCACCCAAGCGCTAATGACACCGCCTGGGTTGTTACAATGCTCCCTGTTGCAATATAGCCAAGATCCGTTCCGGCCCTGTCCCAGAGAGCGCTATATTCCGGCGAATCAACCATCCAGTTAAAAAAAGAGATAGAACCTCTCCACCTTCTGAGATTGATATTCGACATGCAGCTAAAAGCCAGAAGCCCCATATTCTCAGTATCAACATCTCCAAAAAAATCAACAGGATTCGTTTCACAAGAAATAACAAATTCCGGAAAAATTCCGTGCTTCATCAATGGCTTAAGCGCCATATCTGTTGAAAGGATAACAATAGAATCTCTTTGTTGATACTTTTTCAGCAGGGCAAAATTATTTTCAAGAGATGGGCCTGCCCCAACAATTATTACATTTTTATTTTGTAATCTCGATACTATTTTCCTTAAACCACCATAATGATGGATAAGATCAAGATTTTTTTCAAGATTCTTTTCAAAAGCTAAATATCGTTCCTCAAGAATTCCTTTATTGAGCTTAGAATAGAGTATTTCCTTGTCTATCATATATTCCGGGAACTTTTTTCAGGTCTACCCCTTTAATATACCGGTTAAATATTTAACAACATCAACATAATTAATATCAGTGGGATCCATCGATTCCAGCAATCCAATAAAAAATATAACAGCCTGGGCGACCCGGGCGATGAATTTTGTGTCAAGATCGGTCTTTCTCCTTGACGGAACATCTTCTCTAAAGTCAGAAATAATACCATGATAAAGCTTGTGATGCCTGTTGATATACTGGCGCATTATCCCCATGATCTTCTCATCTTCAAAGGCATACAAAAACAGGTTAATCAATATTTTAATATTTCTTTTATCCAGAATAAATTGTTCAACTCCAACCATTGCCGATATTGGAGCAATCTCTTCCGATTTAAGCTTCCATTGAAAAATACTATTATAGGCGTTAGTAAATTCGGAAAAAATATCTTCTATAAGCTCAAGATATATATCTTCTTTTGTATGAAAATAATGCAAAACTCCCCCTTTAGAGAAGCCTGCTTCATCCGCGATATCCTGAACGGTAATGTTTGAATAGACATCTGTTTCAAGACGACGCTTTAACGCATCGATAATAATCTTTTTTTTCTTTTTTATTTTTAATTCCTTATCAACTATCATAATTTGCCTATTCCTTAATAAAAAAGTATTTATTCCTGCTGCTTATCAAGCACACTTGCATAGAGTTGTAATATATACGAATTAATCAAGCAAAAAACATAATATTTCGCATTATTTGTGTAAACTTCTCATAAAGTACACAAGCGTATGCGAGATCCCATTGATCTGATTTGAAAAATTATTTTAAATTTTCCTTTTAATTTTACCGGTGGATAGTAAGCTGTCCCCATGAGCGTGCAATCCAGAGAAATTATTACCAGGTCTGAAGAGGAAACATTTTTCCTTGCTCAAAAAATCGGCAAAGATGCGGCACCGGGCTCACTCTTTGCCCTCTTTGGCGACCTGGGGACAGGAAAAACCATTATAGCAAAAGGAATTGCTGCCGGTATGGGAATAACCGAAGATATTACCAGCCCAACCTTTACCCTGATGGAAGTCTATAAGGGCCCACTGACTCTCTACCATTTCGACCTGTACAGGATAGAGTCGGATCTGGAATTCGACAACCTGTTCTTTGAAGAATACTGGGAAGATGAGGGAGTTTCGGTAATTGAATGGCCGGAAAAAGCCGGAACAAGACTTCCCGGTGACACAACTAAAATAAAAATAGACTATATCGATGAAAACAGCAGGAGGATCGTAATTGAATACCCTGGTACTTGACACTGCATGTAAAATAGAACTGGTTGCCCTGGGGACAGAGGAAAAGCTCTATCATATAACTGAGAACGTCAATTTTTCTCACTCAGTAACTATTTTTAATAACATAGAAAACCTGCTGAAACAATCAGGCCTTGCGATCAATGATATCAACCTTATTGGTGTTGGCATCGGTCCAGGCTCTTTTACCGGTATACGAATAGCTTTATCAACGGTACGAATGCTGGCCCAGGTTATTGAATGTCCCCTGGTTGGCATAAAAACCCATATGCTTTATGCTGCTTCAGTAAATGCTGCTCCGGATGACTATATCCTGGTTGCATTTGACGCGAAAAAACAACGTGTTTTTGGAGCTCTTTACCAAAAACAAACAGGAAGCAATTCCCTGGTTGAAGTTATTGAACCGGGTGACTACTCTATGGAGTTTCTTCTTAGCGAAATAAATCAGGAATATACAACTTTTTCAATCGGAGATGGGGCTCAGAAATATTTAGAAGAAATAAATCAAAAAATAAGCGGCCACGAATACCTGGAAAACTTTTTCCCCTCACCCGGAACCGCGTGTGAACTAATCAATCAATTATACACGACGAATCCGGAACAATACAGAGATTTCAACAATGTCGTTCCCTTTTATGCGAGGAAATCCGACGCTGAGATTCTAAAAGAAGCTAAAAAAAAATAAAATAGTCCCCAGTTGGAATCGGGGCTATTTTTTTCCTCCCTTAAGCTGTTTTATCAATTTTGCCTTATATTCCACTTCCATAGGCTTCAGTATGGCATAAAACCGCTTCATTTCATCTTTTCGGGAGGAGTTTCCCTCAAAGTCGACCCCAATAAACAGTTCATCGAAATCATCAACATAAGTTACCTTTACTTCTCCATAGATCGTTATTGGAGCCTGCAGCTTAAAAACAATATCAAAAATAAACCCTTTCGACTTTATTATCGATTTTTTCAGGTTTGGATCCGTAATTTTTATTTTTGCTCCGCCCCGGCTTATATCAACCAACTGCTGATGAGTAGTGATCAATAAGGTATTTGCGTCCCTGATCCTGTCCACAAGCTTAAAGGTGTGCTCTTTAAGCTCCAGCACCTTTTCAATATCAAAATTCTCCTTTTTTGATACAAGCTGTATATACCCAAAAGGAACCGATTTCTCATCTTCCGTAATATAGATTATGGGTACAATAATTATCGATTTATACCCCTTTTCCACATTTTTTTTGATGAATAGCTTCAGATCCTTGCCATATAGTTCACGAAGATCAAGAAAATCATCCGTTAGAGCAGTATAGAATTCTTCATTTGAAACATCGGAAATTAAAAGAGTTTTTCCTGTTTTTTTCACCTGCGTTAATAGAGCATTACTGTCATCAGAACCAAAAACATCAACTTTCACGATATCACTCATCCTGGAATTGCTCGATTGAAATTGATCCAGTACAACCTTAATACTCGTTGGAACTTTGAATCCTGTTATATCAATTGTATGCTTCGATACCCGGAAATTCGTTGCCACAACTTCATCCGGATTTACCTTAAACCGTAAATCCCTTCTGCCCGTTACAGCCCTGCGAGCACTTTTAATTCTGCAAAAATAATACCCGGGGCCTCTCTCTTCAACGACCTCCAGGTCTACCTCAATAAATTTATCCGAAAGTCCATAGACTACAATCACCCCATTCTGCTCATAGGTCGGGTCCGTAACGACCATTAAATTATTATCATCAAGATATTCGTTTATTTTAATCTCAGTTTTACTTACCGCATATTTAATATAAAGTTTTCGATTCGCGAATTGCGATTTCAATATATTAATTATGTCCCCACCAGTTTCAAAAGACTCAAATTCTCTCTGTTTTCTTTGCTTTATTTGTGTCAACTCCATACCTCATTGTTCACGGCTTGTGCAGGACTTCTCATGATACAAATTCCTATATTCAATATCGATTTAATTCATCGAATACTTCATTAATTTAACATTTTACTATAATAATTTCAACAAAAAAAAGAATAGCTTATAAACTCATATAAATTTGGCAAGTAAAAATTACAAAATAAAACGCTTGACTCTGAGAGGGGGGTTCCGCAAGCATGGAATCATGAAAAATAAACTACCCATAGTAACAATCGTAGGAAGACGAAACGTTGGTAAATCCACACTATTCAACGCTCTTACCAGAGAAAAAAAAGCCATTGTCGATTCCGTTCCCGGCCTCACCCGGGATATTTTATCATTTACTGTTAATTATAAATCAATTCACTTTACCCTTTCCGATACTCCCGGTCTCGACCTTCCGGATTCCTCTGATCTCTCAGCCCCAATACTCGAAAATGCCAGGGCGCACCTGGAACGGTCGTCCATTATCATTCTCCTTATGGAAAACCCGGGGGCCGAATCTTTTGATATTGACCTTGCCGACTTTGTTCGAAAACTTTCCATCCCTACGATTATCGCAGTCAACAAAATGGATCATTCCGATACTCTTGAAAACATGACAAACTTTTATGAGCTGGGATTTAATGAAATTATTCCAATCTCAGCTCTCAGGAAATTCAATCTCAACCTTCTCCTGGACAAGATAGCGGAA
The DNA here is from genome assembly GCA_024224995.1 of bacterium. Next base: position 16,481 of record JAAENB010000457.1, read on the forward strand.
CATCTTCCGGTAAAAAAAACGTCAGTACAAGAGCCGGATATAAAGATCTCAATTGCCGGAAGACCCAATTCGGGAAAATCAACCCTGCTTAATTCATTTATCGGTTATAACAGGGCAGTCGTTTCCGAAATCCCCGGAACAACTCGAGACTCAGTCAATGATCACTTCAACTTCCGGGAGAAACATATTGAGATCATCGATACTGCGGGCATTCGGAAAAAAAGCAAAATTACAGAAAATGTTGAATACTACTCTTTTACCAGAACAATTGACTCCATCAATAGATCCGATGTTGTGATCCATCTTATTGACGCCCAGGTTGGTCTTACGGAAACCGACAAAAAAATATCCGACGAAATTATGAAAGCAAAAAAACCAATGATTATTGCCATAAATAAATGGGATGCCGTTGATAAAAACGATAAGACCTTTGAAGAATTTAGAGATAAACTGGCATTCAAATTCTACAAAGCAGACGACTTTCCCATTGTTTCCATTTCCGCGAAAGACAAAACCAGGATCCATAAAATTCTTATTACTGCTCTTGAGCTGAAACAAAAGGCCGAACAAAAAATAAACACCCCGGCTCTCAATAAACTCATTGCGTCACTTCAAAGTTCGGGCCGAATCCCCCAACTGGGTCATAAACTTAAAATATACTATGCCACACAAATAGAATCAGTCCCTCCGCAATTCAAGTTCTTTGTAAACAACCCGGAATTTTTCAAAAAAGACGTCATCCGCTATTTTGAAAAAGCCCTTCAAAAAGAGCTCAATCTCTTTGGTATTCCAATTATTATCCACATTGAAGGAAAAAAAGAGAGAGAAAAACAAAGCAGAGGAAAAAAAGGCAGAAAAAAACAGGGTAGATCCTTTCAGGGCTAGAAGATCTCGCTGCGGCCTTCTATCGATTTGACTATTGTTGCAGTATCTACAAACTCAAGATCCGACCCTACCGGCAGCCCGTGGGCAATCCTGGTCACCTTGATCCCAAGCGGCTGCAATTGCCGTGCCAGGTATAAAGAGGTCGCGTCCCCCTCAATAGTCGGGTTCAAAGCAATAATCAATTCCCGGATTGTTTCCTTTTCACACCGGTGAATTAAAGAAGCAATATTTAATTCTTCAGGGCCTATCCCGTCAAGGGGAGAAATCACTCCCATTAACACATGGAACAGCCCTGTATATTCCCCGGTAGCATCTATGGTAAACACATCCTTTGCTTCTTCAATTATACAGATGGTCTCCCGGTCCCTGGTCTCATCTCCGCAAATTGAGCATAATTCTCCATCGGATATCCCTCCGCAGAGCCTGCAAACAGAAATATTTTGTTTTAACTCAACAATCGCGGCAGCTAAAGACTCCACTTCAACAAGCGGCATTTTCAGTATATGAAATGCCAGCCTGGACGCGCTCTTGGAGCCTATGCCCGGAAGCCGGGAGAACTCCCTCACCAGGGCATCTAAATAGCTTGACGGGCGGTTCATGCTACTTAAACATTCCGCCTAAATCCATATCGCCGGTTATTTTTTGCATTTCTGCTGCCGATTCGTCCCTGACCTTTTCCATGGCGTCGTTTACCGCAGCAAGTATCATTTTCTCAACTTTCTTGTTTTCATGACTCTTCATAAAATCATTATCAATGGATATATCAAGAAGCTCAAACTCTCCGTTTACCACAGCTTTTACGTCACCTCCGGGGCTCTCTCCTTCGGCCTTCATCTTCTTTATCTTTTTCTGGATGCCTTTCATTTCCTTCTGCATCTTCATCAGGTTTCCTACATCACCTAATCCTTTAAGCATAACAATTCTCCTTATATATTAAAAAACTTAATTTTATTAATCAGCATGACCGGGACTCTCCTGCCCCTTGCCCCATGCACCTTGTTCCTGTTTCTTACTTCTTATCTACAACCTGCCCGTGAAAGGCAGTCTTTATCTTTTCCACTGTTGGATTTCCCTGGTCCAGTTCATCCACCTCCGGACTCTTTAAGGGCTCTGCTTCAGGGGGCGGCGCACTATTTCCCGCCAGCGGTTCTTCCGGGGCATTATTATTACTTACGGGAAAATATTCCTCCGGTCCTGCTTTCGCCGGAGCCGGTCCTTCAGCTCCCTCAGGCCTGTTCCCTACCTCAACCGTAATATTTCGATCCAGACGCTGAGACATCCCCGTTGTAATCAGCTCTTTATTCTTATCCAGCATTCTGCTGTAATATGAGTTGTCTGCGTCACCGGGATATTCTATGAGCAATGAATTGCCTTTGAGTTTAGCACTGGTGGGCTTTAATATATTATATAAAAACTGCTTTTCATCCCGTATACTTCCCAGGAAATCGGCCCAGAGTGCCGCGACATCATAGTCGCCAAAAGAGGAAGGCTCTTTAGAAGAAGCAGGTTCCTCTTTTTTGGGTTCAGGCACAGGAACGGGCTTCGGTTCCGGTTTCGGCTCAATTAAATTTTTTTTTTGAGCCTCCCCTGCTCCTCCCGCCTGCCGCGCTATATTAGAGGGGCTTTTGATCGCCAAAGACGGGTCTTGCAGCTTCGAAAGTATCGAAGCCAGAGAAGGAGCCCGCTTGAACGCAATCATATCGAGCAATGCCATTTCAAGGTTTACCCGTTCATTATTAGAAAAGCGCAAATCACGCTGTACATCATTCAGGATGCGAAATAAAGGCCCTATCTCCTCATCGAAATAGCTATCCGCTATCTCCTTCACCAATGCTATCTCTTCCGGAGAAAGCCCCAGAAGCTCCTGCAGAGATATCCCGTTCTTTACCAGCCGCAGCGACCGGAGTATATCAATAAAACCGGCTATATACCGGGGAATATCAACACCAATTGAAACCACTTTGTCTACCTCTTCCATGGCAGCAGCAGCATCAAGACCTGCTATGTTTCGTAATTGTTTGATATAACTTTCAACCGGAACTATCCCCAGTATGGCCAGCGCGTCTTCTTCCCCTATCTCAATACCGGCTCTTTCATCACTGTCGGAAAATGCTATTACCTGGTCCAGCAAAGACTGGGCATCCCGCATTGACCCTTCCGAAGCCCGGGCAATAGGATAAAGCGCTTTCGCGGATATGGTATAACCCTCTTTTGTAACTATGTTTTTCAGGTGCTCTACTACAGGGTCTATGGGGATTTTCTTAAAAAAGAACTTTTGACACCGGGATAATATAGTCTCCGGTACCTGGTGCATTTCCGTTGTTGCCAGAACAAAAACCACATGCGCCGGGGGTTCCTCTAAGGTTTTCAAAAGAGCATTAAACGCTTCCTTGGTTAACATATGGACTTCGTCGATAATATAAACCTTATACTTCGACTTAACCGGGGCAAAATTTACATTTTCGCGCAACTCCCGTATATCTTCAATACCCCTGTTGGAAGCACCATCAATTTCAATAACATCAAAGGCCGTTCCGCTCTTTACTTCCACACAATTGTCGCATACGCCGCAGGGATTTGGCGTTGGTCCTTCTACACAATTCAGCGCTTTCGCGAGAATTCGCGCCATTGTTGTCTTTCCAACCCCTCGAGGTCCGGAAAACAGGTAGGCATGAGATATTCTTCCATTCTCTATACTGTTCCGGAGAGTTTTGGAAACATGATCCTGAAATACAACTTCATCAAAATTTTGAGGACGCCACTTTCTGGCAATTACCTGGTATGAGGACATGGTTATTCTTTTCCTGGTTTGAAGTTTAAACTCTAAACTCTAAACTTTAAACTGAACAATTCGGAGAGGGGGGGATTCGAACCCCCGGTAACTTGCGCTACACACGGTTTCCAACCGTGCTCCTTAGGCCTCTCGGACACCTCTCCCTGGTTAAAACCATTAAAAGAGCCGCTTACACTGCTCTTTTAATGACTTCAATCTAATAACTTCAATCTAATAACTTCAATCTAATAACATCAATCGTTCTTATTTTCGGAGAGAGAGGGATTCGAACCCTCGGAGGGTGACCCCTCAACGGCTTTCGAAACCGTCTCCTTCGGCCGCTCGGACATCTCTCCTTAATCAAGCAATATGAAGCAGACACACGAGTCCCTCAAGGCTCATATTTCTGCTTCATACCTCTTAAATAATTAAGTAGTATCTATTGAAGAAGGGGGAATATTTGTAAAGTATTTTTTTGCCGTCCGGATCAAATAATATCTACCACACTTATTTTTGAAAACCGGTCTTTGCCGCTTCCGTCTTCCGTATATTCCTCTTTTATACGTAATGCGTCATCCAATTTCTCCAAAAAGGCATCCACACACCTTGGATCAAAATGAGATCCGGAATCTTCCTTCAGTATGCGTACCGCTTTATCAACAGGAAATGCCTCTTTATATACCCGTTTCGAGGTCAGGGCATCAAAAACATCAGCTACCGCTACAATCCTCCCCTCAATTGGTATATCTTCCCCCACAAGCCCCTGGGGATATCCCTTGCCATTATACTTCTCATGATGAGTTAAGGTTATAACTGCCCCCATCTGGATCAACTCAGATGAGCTTTCTTTCATTATTTCATACCCTATTTGCGGGTGTTCCTTCATTAGTTCGAACTCTTCCGCAGTTAACTTACCCGGTTTCAGAAGAATATTGTCGGATATTCCAACCTTGCCGATGTCATGCATTGGCGCTGCCAAAAAGATAAGGTGAACTCTTTTGGGATCTGTAGAAAAAAGACTGCCTGCTATTAACCGGGAATAATGAGACATACGAATAATATGAAAGGCCGTTTCAGGGTCTCTGAATTCAGCTGCTGTTACCAGCCTGGTAATGATCTCAATTTCCCGCTTTTTTATTTCAGCCGTAGCTTCATTAACAAGCTCCTGGAGATGGTTCCGGTGCGTTGTCAACGTATCATTAAGCTCTTTTAATTCAAGCCGCTGAGATTCGTTCTCAAACAGAAGTGCGAGCGACCTGCCGTGTTCCAGCTCCAGGTCATCCACATTTTCCCGCATCATCATTATTTCCCATTCTTTGAGAAAAATCTTCCCAAGATGCTTCCCATGCTCAACCTGCAATAATTCCAGGAGTTCCTCCTGGGAAGCCGGACCCGATACTGTATTATTCTTATCTATTTCTTTCTCCATTACATTCATTGATAACGTGCCGGAATAGCCTTTAGATTATAAGAAATCATACTATTACCCAAAGTCAAGAATAATAAACTATTTTACAAAAATCAAGAAAAAAACAATAGTGAGGGCTGAAAAGGGGCTTTACGCCCCCCCCCTCCCCTGATCTTATGCTTATGCCTTTCCTACAATCGCTTCAAATACAGTTTCGCTTGTTAAGGAGCTTACTGAAAGATAATTGTCTCCGCTCTTGTAAAAACCGATCAATGGTGCTGTTTTTTCTTCATAGGTGCTTAACCGGTGCTTGATTGCTTCATTTGTTTCATCCGCTCTCTGCACTACAGGGCTGCCGCACTTGTCGCATTTTCCTTCTTCTTTGGTGGGATTTGAAATTACATTAAAAATCTCCTGGCAGTCGGCGTTTGAACATGTTCTCCTGCTTGTAAGCCTCTTAAGAAGTTCTTCTTCCGGAACCTCAAGGTTAACTACCATATCAAGTACTATATTCAACCTGGCAAGCAGCTTATTTAAGTCTTCTGCCTGGGGAATTGTCCGGGGAAATCCATCAAGAATGAACCCCTTTTCGCAATCTTTTTCCTGTAATCTTTCTTCCATAATTCCCATTATTACCGAATCAGGTACCAGGTCGCCCTTTTCCATATATTCTTTCGCTTTTTTGCCAATCTCAGTTCCGGCACTGACCGCGCCCCGTAAAATGTCGCCTGTTGATATTTGTACAATACCATACTTCTCCACCAGCAGCTTCGATACTGTTCCCTTACCCGATCCCGGTGCTCCTAACAATATTACCTTCATTATCCTATTTCTCCTTGTATGTTAAATATAATTGCTTTAAAAACAATAAAACTCCCATATAAATGGGAGTTTTGTTGTTCTATGCTCGTCTATGCTCAAGGCGGGACTTGAACCCGCACAGGATTGCTCCCACATGGCCCTCAACCATGCGTGTCTACCAATTCCACCACTTGAGCGTATCTATTTACCTCTGGGAAAATCGTTTCCTCAAAGCAGTTACCTGATTACAATAGGCAGATATTATGTCAATAAAAAATTCTTAATTGCCGAAAAAGTGTGGTATTAGGATTAAATTTATTTTATCTTAATTAATATACTATATAAATTCCGGGAGAGTCTCATGACTCGTATGATTTTCATATCGATTTTTACCGCTTTCTGCATTGGGCTGCTGGCTCCGGCATGCTCTTTGACCGAAGAAAAAAGCGACATTGGGGGATATTCCATTCCCAAACGAAAACTAAACCGTGTTATTGTTGTTTTTAAAATGCAGATCGATACATTTAACTTTGACGACGAACGGATCATCCGCATCATGCTGGACGGCTTTTATGTGGCTAATTCCATTGCCGACAAAAGAGACAAATTACTGGTTATTCTATCAAACAAAAACGAAGATCTCACATTTTTACAGGTCTGGAAGAAAGATTTTGATAATTTTATTGAACTGGAAATTCCGGTTATTGAGTTCCAAAAACAGGTGTATGTTCAGAAATTTATCAACAAAGAAATTAAAATCACCGGCATCTCCAAAGACAAAACATATGGTTATTCCCCCCTCAATCCCATCAAAGTCGGCGGTTTTATGGCCGGCCGGGGACCGGGAAACTCAAAAAAATACCTGGACCAGCTGCGCGGTTCTCCCTATGAACCGGTTATCTACAAAAGGATCGGCACCTGCTGCCGGTTCCGCACCATTGTGGGCTACGGCACCCTGGACCGCTACCAGGTCTTCCACAAGGGTGTTACAAAAAAAATAATTCTCTACATCGACACCTATGAAAGCGATACTCTCCTTACCCCTATGGGGTTTTATTATTGACGTATCAATAATAGTGCTCTATAATTTAATTTTATTATAACATTTATTATAACAAAATAGATCAGGAGACAAACAGTATGGAACTGGAAGAAAAAAAGGTCTTACTTAACCGCAATATTTTCAATGTTCTCTTTAAGGAGTGGCGCAGCAAGGAATGGTGGTATACGGGCGCGTATGATCCAAAATCCGGGGTCTATTTTAGCTGGTTCTTTGTAAGGGTCAACCTATTGGACAAGGTTTGCGTTACTGTTTTCGATCCCTCTCTGGAAAAAGCCTTACTGTTCACCCAGATGCTATGGCTCGACAAAAAACAGGTTCCCGGCTCACTCTCTCTTAATTATAATAAAGGAGGCGTTTCCATTGGCTATAACGGCAATGAAAAAGACGGGTGGGAATTTAAACTCAAATCCAAAGGATTTAACGCCGAGGTGAGCGTGAAACCAACCATTGACTGGTTTACCAAATTCGATAATGAAATAGTTGAAACCTACGGCCTGCTCCATTTTTTCCACAACCTGGCTACCGGTACTTTTGAAGCAGGCGGTAAAAAATACGAATTTAAAAACGCCCTCTCCTATTATGACCATTGTTTCGGCAGAATCCCTTCCAATACGGGCTGGCACTGGCTGGCTGTTCAGAATAAGGATATTGCCATCGCCTCCCTGGTCAATTATGGCCCCTATGCCCAGCGCTATACCCAGGCCTGGTTCACCAAAAAGACCAAAAGTCCCCGTAAAGAGGAATGGGTCCGCCTGGAACAGAGCGTTTCTTTTGAACGGGAACACCGGCACAACTGGGTAGAACCCTGGCTCGTCAGTTCTTCCGATGTTGAACTCGAAGTCTCCCTGATTCAAAGGACAACCGAAAAAACCTGTATTCCTCCTTTTTTTGGCTTCATCATAGACCTCCGCCATACGGAAGTCTATATTAAGGCAAAGGGCCGGATTCGTGTAGACGGTAAATGGATGGAAACCGGGGATATGTTCGGCGTAATGGAAGAACATTACGGGAAGTGGTAATGGTGGGCTAGATCTCCCCCACCGCTTCAATTACACCGGAGAGGATTGCTTTATAGGTATCATGGATATTTAAAAAGATAAGGCACTCTTCTGCGGTTTCCAGTAATTCCCCATGTTTTTTCCGGGTCTTTTCAAGAGCTCCGCTCTCCACTATCATGGTCCTGATATATTTCACTTCACTCTTTTTTTTCTTTTGTTTGGTAAATGTTGATATAAATTTTTCCCGGTCATTTTTTTTAAGTGTCTCAATGGTATTCTGCACCAGCAAGGTAAATTTTCCTTCGATAATATCAGAATCACTGGGCTTGCCAATATCCTTTTCTTTGCCAAAGACTCCAAGAATATCATCTCTCACCTGGAACGCCAGTCCCAGGGGCAGAGTAAAATTCTTAATAAGATCCATCTCCCGCCTGCTGCTCCGCCCTGCAAGAACATATCCCATAAGCATGGGATAATATATGGTATAATAAGCGGTCTTTAAAGTACTTACCTGCAAGGGGATATTCTCGTCCACGGATATTGCTTTCGGCATGGAATGAAGGCTGTCCAGGACCTGGCCCCAGGCTGTCATTTCATAGGTACGGGAAAATATCTTAAGAAACTCATTCTTTACTTTGAGCCCCATTTTTGCCTCTGCAATAATCTCAAGGCAATTGGAAAACAAAACATCTGCCAGCACTATAGCAATATCACTCCCGATATTCTCCGTATGGGTCATATGAGAATATTCCTCATTGGAAATAATATGGAGAGACTTTTTTCCCCGCCGCAATTCGGATTTATCGATTATGTCATCCTGTATGAGGAGAAAAGAGTGCATCATCTCAATAACGGCAGACAATTTCACAACCTCTTTAAGCTCTTTCCGGCCTTTTTTGTACCCCTGGTACGTCGCGAGAAGCATTAACGGACGGATCCGCTTTCCCTCACGGCTGCAATATTCATCCAGAAGAGAATACATCCCTGCCATAAAGGGAAACTCAACATCCGTCGCCTTTCCCCGAAAAAACGTTTCCATAAACGTATCAATCTCAGGAATAAACCTGTCGGAAAAATCACGAAATAAAAGTTTGGGATCTTTTGCTGGAACAGTCTTCATCGGTAATACCTGCCTCCGGGAAATAAATCAGGTACAAGAAAAGAGGAGCAAGGAAAAAGGTGCAAGACAAAAAAAGGAAGCAGTTCTTTTTTTTGGTGCGCTCGGGAAAAGTTCAAAGAGGCTTCTCTCCCCCTTGCTCCTTTTCCCTTGCTCCTTTCTCCTGTTTTATCCTTCTTTTGCTATTCTCTCAAGGAGCTGCTTTTTGGTTGCTTCGAAATCCTCTTCCGAAATGGCCCCGCTCTCTTTCAATTGTTTCAGTTTTTCTATTGTTTCAAAAACATCTTCCTTGCTGGAATCCTTTTTCATATTTTTGGCAAATTCTTTGCCTTTGCCTAAAAATTCATCATACTTTTTCCGCATGGAGCTGGTATCAAAATCAAAAAGGGTTCCATTATTGGAAAAATGAGCTTCAAATACCTTTCCCAGGGCATAGGTAGATGCTCCTGCCAGAATTACCTGCGAGGCCACTCCCGCAATTGTTCCCACACCGGGAATTGCCTTTACCAGGCTCGCTCCAATCTTGGCAAGTGAAGTTCCAATGAGGGATGAAGCCAATGATTTCCCCTGGTTGATGTCGTAATCAACACCAAATGATTCGGTTATCTGTTTCAGCATATCAAGCTGAATGGCCGAAATTGCAACAAAATCAACTATGGGTACGGGAATTGCTCCCGCAGTCATACCAAATATTACATGAGTTTTAATAATATCCTCAATATCTTCATTGCTGCCGCGCTTTTCTTCATTGTTAGATTCCATTTTTTGTTCTCCTTCGATCAAGAGTTTAGTTAAAAGTTTCTATATTACCATCTAATATATATATTTCTATGGCAATTGTCTAATAATATTTAAAAAAAGAAAGGAACTATTGGGCTTTAAACAAAAAATCTTCAAAATTCTGCTTAAATTTAACCTCCCGGACTTCATAAAAGGTTTTACTGCCATGAACAAGATTCAGCATAACAACCGTACCCTGGACTTTCCTGCCGCCCATTTCCTTAACATCCTTATACCTGAGCCGTTTAAACGGTGTACTTTCATTATTTTTAATAAAATCGACCCTTCTCCGTAAAAAATCTTTCGTGCCGATCCACATTACCACCCGTGTATATGCGGAATTCGTGCTCCTGGGACGAAGACTTAGCAAATAACAATCCACCCCCTGCTCCTTTTCAATACGCAGGGTTCTGCCCGTATACTTGCTGCTCAAGGTTCCCGGTGAAACATCTTCATAGGAAAAATTCGACCGCTCTATTTTTTGTTTAATCATGCTTTCGGAAAGTTTCTGCCATTTGGGATTGCCCGAAGCCAGAACAAAGATTTCCTTCTCTTTTTTCCGGATTAGAACCTTTGTTCTTGCTCCCTGGTAGGGGATATATTCCATTAACCGCCTGTCCCCGTCCTGAGAGGTCCAGCTTTGTACCATGGCCCTCCTCTTCACCCCTTCTTTTGATACGGCCACCAGTGTCATTTTTCTGTATATCCCGCTCAGGATCTCATTCGCTTCGGTCTTTTTCAATATCTCCCGTACCTTTGGCAGGGCTGCCCCCCTGGCACTGAAAGTGGGCAGCAAAAACGCTAAAACCATTAGCAGCAATAAATTTTTGTGTTTCATCGCAAACTCTCCCGGGCAAAAAAAATTGATCGCAGGAATATTTTAATATGATACTATAGGAGATTGCAAGAAGAAAAAAAGGCAGGTAAAAGGTACAAGGAAAAAGGGGGGATATCCGCCTTTTTGCCTTTCGCCTTGTTCCTTTTACCTTGTACCTCACTTACACGCTTCAAGTTCCTCGCAGGTGGCTGCCCTGTCTACACAATCAGTATCTCCGCCATCCAGTGAAGCATTATCGATGCATTGATCCGTGCACATTGGTATAAAACGACTTCTGGAATAGATCGCGAAATAGTCAGTATACCTTTCATCAATAGAGCATAAATTATAATAGGTTGTACAGGCATCCTCACAGGGGCCTTCATACAGCAGATCATCAACAAAACACCCTCCAATTCCTGAAGTCAGGAACAGTAGAAACAGACCGGCATAAAACACTTTTTTCATAAGAAACCTCCAAACTTGTTATCAATAGCAATACAGAAGCATAAAACAACAGGAACTGTAAAGGAATTATCTCAAAAAGTTTGGGGACAAATTTGTACTGCAAAATTTTTATTTATTTTAAAAAAAAGTAAAAAAACAATAAGAAAAAATCTCTTGTTTATTATTTATACAGGATCAATCTTATGCCGCAAGAATACTATATTCAGGGAATGATCCTGTGCTGCTGATGGGCTGGTTGTCTTACGCTCTATTTTTTTGATTTTTTGGGTTTATTTTTCCTGCATTCAGGGCACCATGATCCACACCGGATTACGCGGGGAGTGGCTTTCCATATGTGACCGTCTTTGCATTGCCAGGTTAGTTTCGTTTCTCCATTTATGTACTCGTTTGAGAGGCATTTCCCTCCCCGGCTCCGGGCTAGTTTTTTCATTTCCGAGATCGTTGGCTTTCTTTTTCCGGAGCATTCCAGGCACCATGTTCCCTTTACTACATTTGATGGTAATGCCATCCAGGTGTGCCCCTCCTTGCATTGCCATTTTAATTTCGTTTTAGTATTTATATATTTTTCAGATAAACATTTCCCGCCCCGTTTCCGGGCCATTTCCCGCATTTCCAGGATCGTTGACTTTTTAGTTCCGAAACAGTCGGGACACCATTTACCAATTTTTACATTGTTGGGGATTGCTTCCCAGGTATGTCCTTCCTTGCATTGCCATGTTAGCTTTGTGTGTGTATTTATATATTTTTCAGATAAACATTTCCCGCCCCGTTTCCGGGCTATTTCCCGCATTTCACCTATTGTTAATTTTCCCACTCCCGCGCACCGCGGGCACCAGGAACCATTTAGGATTACATACGGAGTTGTCTGCCAGGTATGCCCTTCTCCGCATTGCCATTTTAATTTTTTTTGACTGCTTTTATATTCCTTTGAAAGGCACTTCCCGCCCCGGTCTTTTGCTATTTGCTTCATTTCCTTTAGAGTATGACTCGCTTTTAGCATACTGTTATTTTCCCACGCGCAGTCGCGGCACCAGGTGCCTTTGAGAATACTTTCAGGGGCAGTTTCCCAGGTATGGCCTTTCTCGCATCGCCATTTCAGCTTTGTTAATGAATTGGTATATTTTCGGGATAAACATTCCCCGCCCCGTTCCCGGGCTATTTCCCGCATTTCACCTATTGTCCATTTTGGCTTCAACGCGCAGCTCGGGCACCAGGCCCCTCCTAATATAGTTGCCGCTGTTGTGCTCCAGGTATGCCCTTCTTTGCACTTCCATTTCAATTTTTTTTCATAGCTTATATATTCCCTTGAAAGGCACTTCCCGCCCCGGTCTTTTGCTATTTGCTTCATTTCCTCAAGACTATGTTTTTTTTTGGGATAACTGCTTTTTTCCCAGGCACAGGAAGGACACCATTTGCCCATTAAAATATTGTGGGGGGTTGCTTTCCAGGTATGACCTTTCCTGCATTGCCATTCCAGCTTTGTGGTTGTATTTATATATTTATCAGATAAACAATTCCCACGCCGCTTCCGGGCTACTTGCCGCATGTCTTCAATAGTATGTCTTTTAGATTTCCTTCTCATATTTAATAAATACAGGACTCATGCAAAGTGTCAAGGATTTATACGTTTGCCGCCGACGGCATGACTCTTTTACAGAGTTTGATCCGGATTTTAGAATATCAACAATATTTTTTTCTTGCGAAACGAATTCTTTTAGGGTATTATCTATAGCATGAAAACTGAAAATTGCTACTATTTTACCTTTTATTTACCACTCTACTTTTACGCGAGGGATAGGGGAGATGTTTGACTATAAAGAACTTAATAGAATAAAAATGAAATATTACAACCCCAGGGATTCTACTGACAAAAAATTCTTTGAAATGACCCAGGGCAAAAGCGCTTCCGGTAATCCCAAACCCGGCGGGAAAACCCGCACCAGGTTTCATGTCGCCTTCGTGGAAGACAACAAAGACCCGGACAAGCTGGGCCGCATTAAAGTGCGCTTTCCTCAATGGGGCGAAGGCTTTGTATCCCAGTGGATTCCCCTGATCCGCCCCTTTTGCGGCCCTGAAATGGGCTTCTGGGCCCTGCCCGATATCGACGATAAAGTGCTCTGCGTGTTCATTGGCGACAATACCGTTCGCCCCATGGCCATGGGCAATATCTTCAGCGGCGAAACCGGCATTCCCGTTGATGACGTGGCCGATAATAATATCCGGATTATGACTTCCTCTTCCGGCTCCAAGATCATTTTCGATGATACCGATGGTGAAGAAAAACTCATCGTCTCCATGAAAGACGGCAAAATGCGCATGGTTCTGGATAAAGCCAAAGGCATTCAAGTAGTTAACGAACTCGGGGATATAAAAATTAAGTGCCGCAAGCTTACTATCAAAGCCGGGGACACTGCCTCCATTGTTACCAAAAAAGCCCTTAAAATTATCGCTCAGAAAGATATTAAAATTGAATCGGGCAAAGGCGCTAACTTCAAAGCTTCGGGCGACCTTATTGTTAAAGGTCAGAAAATTGAACTGAAAGGGAATTCCGGTGTCACTGCACAGATGAAACAGATTGCCGCTAAAGACGACCAGGTCGTTGGCGTCGATACCCATATTGAAATGGTTCCCGCAGGCCCTTCTATGGTTCCCACTCCTATTCCCAATCCCTATATGGGCAAGCTGGCCGATAAACTCTCCTCTGACGTGGAGGTGAAAGGCAAACCCGCCGCGGTGAAAGGCTCTAAATCCAAGGCTACGCCCGGGCATATTCCCATGCCGCCGGGGGTGCAGTTTCAAAAGGCTCCGACTAACGAGGGGGAGGTTACTATGGGAACGGTTCCTACTGTGCTGGTGAACGGCAAGGAAGTTGCCGTGCTGGGTTCCATGGTCAAAACCTGTGGTGATCCAATGGATATGGAGACCTGTTCTATTATCGCTGCCGGGGCTGCGGTGTTTGTGCCCATTGTTATTCCGGGGCTGGAGTACGCGTATGATAAGCAGATGGGCGGGACGCAGATAAATACGCGTGATCCTATTGCGAAGGATAAGCAGCCGGGAGAGGGGAAGACGCCGAGTTTGAGCGATCCCAAGTGGGACCCGGAAGAGGCTTCTATTGGGGATGAGGTGAAGTTAAAAGTTACCTGTAATGATCAATATCCGAATGCGAACGTTATCTTTAGTATTTGGCCCGAAGGCGCGGACCTTGAAAAAGAGCCGCCCATTAGAAAGCTTTCGGGCAATAATAAAGACGGGAAAGCTGAGGCGCATTGGCGATATCATTATATTCATGATCCGGATAATCCTTTAACTGAGAAACCAAAGTTTCTTTTTACAGCTAATTCTTTCAAGTGTGAAGAAGTAGAATCTTCACAAGCAGTTGAGTTTGGAGTTAAAATTGATGTAAAGTGTATTGATAGTTTTGAAAATATTGTTAAAGGAATTAAATATAAACTACCATCCTCAAATAAGGAGGGAAAGCTTGGTGATGATGGTAGTATTATTGAGGAAAATATTGTCCCAGGTGATAGATTAGAGTTCCAAGTATTAAAAGAAAAATGAAATAATAAAAAAGAGATTTTTTGTGATGGTAAAGGATATATTTTATGACAATTACTGAACGAGAATATTATTACACCATAAAAGGCGGGAACGACAATACCCTTGAAAAGGTACTAAAACTTCACGGTATAAAAAAAAGTAATGGTAACAGCTATAATACAAAATACAAGCACGATCCGGAAGCCTGGGAGTTTATTAATAAAGAAAGAGATAAAAATAAAAAATTTTTAACTGAACCAGTCATATGGAAAGGCCAATCAAATGAAAAAAAATTAAAAGAATTTAAAATCCAAGATTCTGATTCGGAAAGTACACGCTTAGACAAAAAGAGAAAAATACGAAGTTGGTGTAAAAACGACATTAATCCACCAAGCTCTCATCCTATTGAAAATTTCTGGTGCAATGAAATGTCCAGGTATTATGGGGCGTCAACTAAAAAGAATGATTTAAGACAGCCATATTCTCCGGGTTCATCAAAAAACGCATATCATTTAATTATTTATAGCGGAGAAAAGATCTGGATACCCGATGAAACAAAAAAAACATCTGAGCGCATACGACATGAACTAACTGATGATGAACTTTTTAATGGATTTCTCCCTCCCGACACTGATCCCTTTGATTCAAAGTATTTATTAGTTTTCCCGGTTTTTCAAGTACGGTTACCCAATGTTAAGCCAATACCAGATCCGAATACGGATAGTTCTTCAGAGAGTACTACGGATGATTCTTCTAGTTCAGAAAAAATTAAGATAAATTCAGACACGAAATTAACGCTTATCGGAAAGGAAATAACAGATTCTACGGAAAAGATAATATATGAAACCACCTTAACTATAGATGATATTGAGGATACCGTTAATGAAGGTGATATATATGTAAGTTTTGATTTCATTGGAACACCAAAAAATAATAAGTATAAATACACATTAGAAATTGATCCGGGGCCTGATCATGAGGGAAATGCACAGGAAAAATTTATTGCGTTTGAAAACAAAAGATTTAATGAAATAGTTTAAGTTTAATAAAAATTATAATATGAGAGATAAAAATTATGCCTGTAATAACTGAAGATTTGATTAAGAAAAAAGATGTGAGTACCCATTCAACTGTTGCCACTTTGGATCAGAAAAAACCTGTGGAGACATTAGATAAAGTTTATTTAATTCCAATTACTTATATAATTTATAATGATCCAAATATTAAAAGTGTTGTTCCGGATTTTACCGAATATGTAGAAATAATGATAAAAGAAGTATTGGAAGATGACCAATTGGCTAACTGGAAAAAGCGTTGGGGGAAAAAAGAAAAACTAAAAGGTATAGGAGTTTCGAAGAAAAATTTAGGTGATTTACCAGAACTAAAAGATAACGTATATGTTATGTCTAGATTGCGTCAAGGATATATATATTTATATAGTGAGAATAAAAAATTATTATATGAATGGTTAATTTTGGATAGTGGAAAATTAGAAGAAATAGATTATTCTGATAATGATGAACGAATATCTAATGGGAATAGTAATTATCATATCGCAATAGATGAAGGTGATACTGTTTATATTGCATTTTCTGAAGATCAATGGAGTATTGATTTTTATCATGAAGTTGCTAATGCTGCCAATACGCAGGACCGGGAAAGCAGAATGCAAAAAGTAATAGCAAGCAATTGTTTAACAAATAGTAAACCTAAATATATATATAAAAAAAATGACAGCGATCTTTGCTTTGCAACTAACAATGAAAAAAATATAATGAAAACAAGGTTTGAGTGGTACTATAATAAAAGTGAGTTAAAGAAAAAAGTTGTGTATTGCTGTCTTTATGATCCAATTGATTTAGCAAATCAGATTTGCAATAAAATTGATAGTCGCTGGAAAGAAATGGAGACATGTATTACTTCAATACAAACAAGCATGAAGACTAAACATAGGATTAAGAGCTATAAAAAAATACTTGAAACCGAATCAGATACTGGAAGAAAAAAACAATTGGATGAATTGGTAAAATATTATGAAGATACTTTGACAGAAGAGGTAGATGATATTATAAGTTTACATTTTATCGCGGTGTATACGTATAGAATTATTTTTGGTGATTATGAAGATAATACAGAAAATAATTATAACAAAAAAGCAAAAGATGAAAGCACAAAGAAGATGAAGGAGTTAGCTGAAGATGTAAAAAAATATTTGGATGAACAGTTTCTGGAAGATTTATTAGCTGTTAATGAACGTAAAAAAATAAGAACAATAATTTCTGACTTAAGAGACAGTCTCGGTTCGTTATTAGAATGGAAGATGTACCAGGCAACATGCAAAGAATATAGATTAAATAAAATGAAGGTTGTTCATGGAAAACATTTTCTTCTTGTTCATTTAAAAACTCTTTCGAATAAGCCCAGTCACATGGACTATTATCTTGATGTAGATAAAAATTTTCATTCTTCACGTAAAGGGAAAGATAAATGGGAAGATTTATTTACAAATACTTTAATTAATGCAAGTAATGAAGCGGGGAAATTGATTAGTCATACGGTAAAGTATACAAATGATGACTTGAAGAATCTGTATAATAAAAATCCTTGGTGGATTAAAACATTAAGTTACCTGTGCACAGATACATGGGGTTTAACTGTTTCCGCGCTTTCTAACTGCAAACCA
Organism: bacterium; assembly: GCA_024224995.1. Next base: position 33,814 of record JAAENB010000457.1, read on the forward strand.
AAATTAATCAATCACACTAAATTGGCAGATAAGCTTAACTTTGTGACAGTTGTAAACAAACTCAACAAAGAAATAAAAATATTTGAATTAGTTGATACGTCCATTGTTGAACATCCCAGTGTAAAAAATTATCTAAAAAATGCTGGATACACTACAAAGAATATAGGAAAAAGAATACATGTTATAAATAATAATAAAGTAGCTATCCCTCTTTATCTTGATAATAAAGTAGAAATAAAAACTTTAAAGCTTAAAGATGAATTTAAGGATTTAACAAAAAGCAGTGAGAACTTTATATCAAAATTTGCGGATGAAATCTGGGCATCAAAACAAGTAAGTGGAATAATCGCTATGGCAAATCTGGCAAATTTGGGTTTGTCTATAAAGAATTTATCAGCAAAAGAAAATATTAGAAATTATCTTGACTTAATAAATGCTTTTGGAGAAGCTACTTCGGCTAGTTTGGCTTTTCTCACTTCATTTTTACAAAGTAGAAAAATAGCGCTAAAAGAAGGTACTGCACTTGCAAAATTATTAGGATTTTCCTGTATGCGGACTTTAAATATAGTAAATTCCGCTTTTGGCGCGGTTATTAATACTTATGATATGTTTCAGAGTATATCAAAGTTAGATTTTGACGCCGGGGTTGCATATGGTTGCGCGGCTGTGAGTGGAGCAATGCTGGTTGCTGGATATTGTCTTGCCTGGAATCCATTTACCCTATTAATTTGGGGAATAATAGCGTTTTTATCTTGTTTCTTTGCGGGTTATTTTGAAGATACTCCAATGGAAAAATTTTATAAAGCAATGCCTTTTGCGAAAGTCTCTGGTTATTTGGCATTTGATTTAGAGAGCAGTATCTTCTATAAAGCAAATAAAAAATATCCACCATGGATGTTAGCTTATAATACAGCTACACAATTTGGAATGGCATATATGGGAAGGAGAGGACATTATAGAAAATGGGATAGTTGGAAGGATGTAAAGGAAGACCTCTATTCTTTATTACATGGATTTATTGTGGAGTTGCCCCATTGGGATTGCAAATATAGAAATAAATTTGCGGATGATGATGTGGATAAAAAAAGTGCAATTGGTGAAATCCTCTATCGCTTTCAAATAACAGTACGATTAAGAGATTTTGTTAATGGATATAGCTTTTTAGAGCATAAACTATTACTTTTTCCAAAAGGAATGGATGCGTACGAAAATAGAAGAGATGGTGCAATGTATAAAGAAATTATAAATGGAACTGAAAAAGATATGGAAAGAGTTGATGGCAAAAATGGACTTTATACTTTACTTATACATTATAAAATTGATGATGAATTATGGCATAAGATTGATAAAAGCAATGGAGAAATAGTATTTTGTGTTAGAGCCTTTAATAAAAAAACAGAAAAATATTTTCCATTTGATGATAAATATATGGCATATAGACAAACAACACGTGATTATTTTGATGAAGGATTATACAAATATCTAACAGATAATATTTTTAGTAGAACTAGAACAATGGGGAAATTTAAAGAAATAGTTTCTCATCATTATTGGTTATATAATAAATTTGATTTATAAATTTTTTCTTATACAAGCGAAAGATAAACGCTAATCCCGGCAATATGTAATATAAAAATTTTTCAATTTCTAGACTTGTATCAAAGGAAGGTAATTATGAAAATTAACACTACCCGGATAGTTATAACATTATCATTACTATTTTTTCTGATAAATAATGTCTATAGCAGTGAAGTCTTTGTGGATAACTCTGGTGGAGTGATTTTACGAAAACGGCCCTCTATCAGAGGGAAGAAGATATGTGTAACACCAGATAATACAAAAATTATTTTTTTATCTTTTTCAAGTAAAAAATATAAATACAGAATTACTATAAAAGAAAATGATATACTAAAAAAAATAACAACTTATTGGGTTGGTTATACAAGGCCTTATATGTCAAAAAAAATTCAACCCATTGATAATATAACAGCACATTGGGCAAAAGTAAAATATAAAAATAAAACCGGCTGGGTCTTTGGAGGTTTTATTAGATTTAAAAACTCAAAAGAAATAACAAATCAATTATGGAACGGCAAATGGAAGCTGAAATACAAACAAAAGAGTTATGGCAAAAGAACTTATGTAATATTTAAATTAAAAATAAATAAATACAATGATAATATATTCTCTCCTTGTGATCCTTTGACTGGGAAAGAATATTTTTACTCGATATATGAATATAATGATAAAGTAAAATCATATAGAGAATCGGTAGCTTCACTTTCAAGAACTCATATAGTTGATTTGGAACAACATATAATAGAATTTGTTTCAGATAAACTAATCAGAAGCACTGAACTTTATCAAGATGAGAAAAAAAATTATATTAGAATGAATTTATATAAAAAGATTGAGTGATTATATGTGCGGAAAAAAAGTTAAATCAATAAGCACTAATCCTGGAAATTCGTAATTTAAAAATTTCACAATTTCGAGACTTGTATCATAAGGAAGGTAATTATCAAAATTAACACTACCCGGATAGTTATAACATTATCATTACTATTTCTCCTGATAAATAATGTCTATAGCAGCGAAGTCTTTGTGGATAACCCTGATGGAGTGATTTTACGAAAACGGCCCTCTATCAGAGGGAAGAAGATATGTATAATACCAGATAATACAAAAATTATTTTTTTATCTTTTTCAAGTAAAAAATATAAATACAGAATTACTATAAAAGAAAATGATATACTAAAAAAAATAACAACGTATTGGTTGAGTTACCCATATCCTTATATATTAAAAAAAATACAACCCATTGATAATATAACAGCCCATTGGGCAAAAGTAAAATATAAAAATAAAACCGGCTGGGTCTTTGGAGGTTTTATAAGATTTAAAAACTCAAAAGAAATAACAAATAAATTATGGAACGGCAAATGGAAGCTAAAATATAAACCAAAAAGTGATGGCACATATACATATTTATATTTTGATCTAGAATTATCAAAATATAAATATAATTTCATTTCTCCTTATGATCCAGTGCATAAAAAAAATTTTTTCTATTCTAAATATGAGTATAATGATAAAGTAAAATCGTATAAAAAATCGGTAGCTTCACTTTCAAGAACTCATATAGTTGATTTGGAACAACATATAATAGAATTTGTTTCAGATAAACTAATCAGAAGTACTGAACTTTATCAAGATGAGAAAAAAAATTATATTAGAATGTATTTATATAATGTCACTGAATGAATTTCCCAATTTAAAAGTTGATCTTGCTCATTATGGCGGATTTGACCAATGGGAGGGGACCATTCCGGCAGGTCTTGATGACTGGCGAGACGACATTACGAAATTAATCCAGGAAAACAATTACGTTTATACGGATATTTCAAATTTTCTGATTGGGAAAGATAGTGAGAATGTAAATAAAATTATAAACAAAATAATTTATGGTCCTCGTGGTTTGGTCGAAAGGATCAGTGAAAATTCTAAATTAAAAAACAGAATTACCATCGGTTCGGACTGGTTTATGGGTGAGTCTTCTGAGGTAACCTATGGGAATAATTACGCGCACCTGTTTAAATTATTTAAAAAACTCTCAGAGGAAGTTGGTTTTGATGCCTGGAACCAGTTTGCAATAATAAATCCTCTGCGATTTTTGGGAATTATTGACGATGATGTGGAAGTTAACGGCGAAATAAAATTAATACCAGATGAAAATAACAGTAATAAATTTATTAAATGCAAAAAAAATATGATAAAATTGCTGAATAGCAAGGCGTTTCGAAAAAACTCAAAATTATCATGGAAGGAAGCCAAGAAGATTAAAAAGGAAAGAATTCCGCGCAGACTGGAGCAGCTTAAAAATATCAGGATCAAAAATTCAAGGGCAACGAGAAATCTCTTGAAAGATTGAAGATACATTCATATACTGGCAACTATGAAAAAAATTATACTTTGTTCA
>JAAENB010000458.1 GCA_024224995.1 bacterium
AAAAGAGTTTCTTGAGAGAGGGTGCGGACCCGGCAGGGGGAAGGTAATCGGTGGCCTTGTGGCCGGGTAACCGGTGATCGGTAAAGAATAGCATCTGCGAAGCCGGGAAAAAATAGGTCAGAAACTGTGTCGATACCGGGGTCAATTTTGCGAAGATGATCCGGGCAAGGTGTGCGACCCCTGCGAGGGTATTCGGTACGTGTAGGGGCACGGCGTGCCGTGCCCTCACGGTGTTTATTTGGGATTCCCCCTCTGTGGTGTTGACCCGGGACAAATCTCCGGAAACCAACCCGTAAAGACGTTGCATGCAGCGTCTCTCTTCCCGGAAAACAGGCCCTATTTAAAAAGAGTTTCTTGAGAGAGGGAACAATCTAATTAGAAAACAAAATTCTAATGAACAACGACCTGTATCCGCTCCCAGGATCCGATGCTGCCGCGGTTCGCGTTGGCCTCTCCATTTGATTCGGCAACTACATATTTGTTATGAACACTCTTGAGAGAAATACTATCACCATTCTCAAGGTTGTTAATTGTATCGCTATGATTTATCAAGGTAAACAGTTCCCAGCTTCCCGGCGACTCCCGGTCGGAATCGAGATCACCATTGGATTGAGCGCTCCAATAGTAACCGCCCCCGGTACGGATCGCAACAGTATCGCCATGTTTGATAGTTCCATTGTATGAGTTAAGGTTTACCAGGGCAAATCTTTCCCATGATCCAATACTCGACCGGTTCGCGTTAACGGTCTTGCCCCCGTTTTTTTCAGATACAAAATACTTATTATGAGCCCCTAAAAACGAAACCGCCGTTTCCGTGGGTAATTCCATTGAAAAACCGGCAATAACGGGGTCATGATCCGAAGGTTCGGCGTACTCTCCGCTGCAGGTCTCATATAACTGCCGGTCCCTCACTGCTGACGTGGGAACAATCCCGCCGCCCACGCTCAACACCCAGTCGATCCCGCCGCCGCCATTAAGAACCTCGTAAGCGTCTTCCAGCGCGTAGGTTTTTGATACTCCCAGAGGGTCCGTAACGGTATAAGGACTTTTTAACAGGTCTGCTGCCTCACTGGTGGTAGAAGTGTTAAAATCTCCCGTTATAAAGGCCGGGGTGACAATTCCATTCGAAACAATGATATCAAAAATCATTTCACGTATAGCCCGGGCCGATTCAACCCTGGCCTCAGAACCTTTATGGTCGAAATGGGTATTGAATACATAGAATTCCTGAGACGTGGTTTTATCGCGGAACTTTCCCCAGGTAATGATCCGTTTGGTACTGGCATCCCAGCCAATAGTTGGGAACGTGGGAAGCCCCTCCGCAAGCCATACCTGGTCACTGTGGAGCAGGGTAAATTTACTTTTTTTATAATAAATAGCGTTATATTCACCAAAAGAGAGCCCTTCCCTTCCCCAGCCAATCCAATCATATTCATCGTCCAGCCTGCCGGAATGCCAGGTGCTCGTTGGCCAGCTGAATCCTGACGCGTTTCCCGAATAATGCCGTCCTTCATCCAGAGTTCTTAGCTGGGAACGAAATCCCTCTTGCGTGCCGATGAAATCGGGATCATAGGCATCAATTACATCAATTACCGCGCAAAACCGCTCCTCCCAGTCTTTTAACCCGGTATCGCTGTTATTATCCTGCCGGATGTTAAAAGTTATTACTGTGTAGTCTGCTGCTGCCCAAACATTGGCAGCCATAACCTGGAAAATAATCAGCATAAGCCATAACATACGCGTTACTCTTTTTCTCATTTCGAACCTTCCTTTAAGTTGTTGTTATTTTTTTATATATTTTTCATATTGATAACAAAAAATGTCAAGATCTTTAACCGTCCGGGTGGTTTTTGTACAATTATACTAATAGTGTTTAAGACAAATTTGTCAGGAACAATTTATTATATTTACCAAAAATCAGCCCGGATGGGTTGCGAATCTGACTCTTTTTTATTATATTATAAACATAAGGCCAAAAATATACACAAAAAGATGGCTTTGTCAGGGGTAATTGGCTTTCTATGCATATTAAAATACATCCAAAAAGACATTTATTAATTTTTGCGGGATTCCTGTTTTTTATTACTGCCTGTTCCGACATGGGCAGCTGGGATCTTATTAATGACCAGGAAACAAATGCCGCACGCCCCACCCCCCTTATAACCCTTGCTGCTACAAGCAGCTCAATTGGTGAAAACGGCGGGGCCGTAACTATTGAGATTACGGCATCAAAAGTATGGGATTCCGACATTAGCGTAGTGCTCTCCTGCGGCGGAAGCGCTTCCGTAAGCAGCGATTATTCCATTAGCTCAACGACCCTTGTTATTCCGGCCGGTTCACTTTCGGCTGCTTCTAATATTACCGGTATTGACGACTCAATTGATGAAGTTGATGAAACCATCATTGTTGCTGTTGACTCTGTTGTTAACGGAACCGAAGACGGTACCCAGCAGGCTGCTATCAGCATTACTGATGATGATGTTGTTCTGGTGAGCCTCTCCCTCGCGGGCGGCGGTACCATTGCTGAAGACGGCAGCTCCGAAACTGTTGAGGTTTCACTTTCCGCCGTTTCCGCTTTTGATATTACCGTTAACCTGGCTTACGGCGGAAACGCTGCGAATACGGTTGACTACTCATCAAGCTCTTCCATTACAATTCCCGCAGGCAGCACTTCGGGCTCCTGCCTTATTTCCAGTGTTGTTGATGCTCTGGATGAAACAAATGAAACTATTACCGTTGATATTGACTCTGTTGTTAATGCTACGGAAAACGGTACCCAGCAAGAAACAATTACCATTACTGATGATGACGCTTCTCCCACAATACAATTTACTGCTGCCTCATCGAACGGCGATGAAAGCGCTTCTCCCGTTTCCGTTGAACTCTCTCTTTCCGCTGTTTCGGCCCTGGCTGTTGACGTAAACTATTCCGTTTCCGGCGGCTCCGCAAACGGCAGCGGTATCGACTATACCCTGGCCGCGGGAACCGCTTCCATTGCGGCAGGCACCACTACCACGAATATCAGTATTCCCATTATAAGCGACTCTATGAATGAACCAAGTGAGACTATTGCAATAACCATCTCTGCCCCGGTTAACGGAGTCCTGGGAGGGAACACTACGCACACCTATATCATCAATGACAATGACGCTTTTCCCCAGGTTCAGTTTACCGCCACCTCCTCTACCGGTACTGAAGCCGCCACTCCCGCTGCTCTTGGCATCTCCCTGTCGGCAGTTTCGGGACAGTCCGTTTCTGTGGATTATATAGTCAGCGGAACGGCCACGGGCGGCGGAACAGACTATACCCTGGCAGACGGGACTGCTACTATTCCGGCAGGCTCCACAACCGCAACTATCAGCGCTATAATTATTAACGATATTATTGAAGAAAGTGATGAGATCATTATCGTAACACTCTCAAACCCGGGAAAAGCCACCCTGGGCGCCAATACAATTTACACGTATACCATTACGGACAACGACTGGAATGGTCCGGCTATTACGACTGCTGAATATTACGATACCGACAGCAATGGGTATCTCGATCATATTAAAATTACCCTGGATGAAACCGTTAATGATTCCACTTTTGACGGTTATGGCGGCGCGAATAATCTCGGCTCGGTGACCTCGAAGTGGGCCATTTCCGGCTACTCAAACGTCCGGATCGACACCAGGGACAGCATTGACGGCAGCGGCGGTGAAAGCGATTCGGTCATATGGCTTGCTTTTGATGAACAAACAAATTCCTATGATACCGGGGAGACTCCTGAATTAACAGTGACCGATGCCTCTTTACAGGACTTCAACACAGGAAACTGTTATTTTAATACTTCCAACGCCGCCTGTAACACCCAGACCTCTGCTGACCTGGCAGGAGGCGGCGTGACGGAAACCGACAAAGCCGCCCCGGTGATTGTTGACGCCGTTAGTGACACCGGTTTTAACCAGCTTACTGTCACGTTTAGTGAACCCGTTGACGGTGACGGCGGCACTTGCGACTCCCTTCTGGACCTGGGTGATTTCACCTATGGCGATGTGAGCGGCAACAACGTAAGTGATAAAAGTGTCATGGGTACAGATTGCGACGCCTGCGACAATTCCGTGAGCATTATTCTCAATGGTAGTTTCACGGCAGCAGACGCCAGTACGGACACAATAAACGCGGTGCTCACCTCAGTGTATGATTCGGCCAATAATTCTGCCAATGCCAATACCACGGTTATTACGGCGGTAAGCGATTTTGCTGCCTTCTATCCCTTTAACGGGGACGCCAACGACCAGAGCGGGAATGGAAATCATTTTACCACCATCACCGCCAGCCTGGATCTAAACAGGAATTCCGCTGCTTCCGGTTCCTATTACTTTGACAGCGCTTCATCCAATCAGCTTAAAATCGCTGATCCCACTGATTTTGATTTCACGACTGAAATGACCATATCGGTCTGGGTAAAACTGAACAATGCCAATACCGTTAATCCAAAAGTAATTGGAAAAGTAAACGCTGCTATTACCAGGGGATACCTTCTTGCCGTGTACAACAACCAGATCTATGTTGAAATCTGGGACTCCTTGGGTACCAACCGTTCTATCAGGAGCGGTGTGGTTCCTACGGCAACCTGGACCCACCTGGCCTTTACCTGGAAGACCGGGGGCAAACTGCGGGCCTATATAAATGGCGCGCTGATCCAGGGAATTAACGCCGGGCTCAATCCAATTGCAGTTGGCGGCACCGGGGCAAACTTTTCTGTTGGCATCCCTCCCTGGGGAGCCGGGTACAATTCCGACGGCAATATCGATGATATTAGGATGTACGGCAGGGAACTCTCTTCTACGGAGATTTACGTGCTCAGTGAGATTCCTGCGGATTAAGAAAAGAAGAAGCAGTTGACAGTTCCTGGTTGACAGTGGTCAGATCCTGACCGACTGGACGGATTTAGTTTCCGACAAAATCAAAAAAAATGTCGGAAAATCTAAAAAAATGGCCACACCTGTTGACGTTGAGCCCCCTATTTATTATTTTGACCATACAGCACATAAAGTATAAAGGCCTGATTACTTCTAATGACTTCCACCTGGCCGAAATCGCAAGTATATAACATCTTAATTGAAATAACGTCTTAATTGAGGGGATTTTGCACTCTATGGATATTAAAAAACTCTTTAGAAGAAACCTTTTTTTACTGCCTGTTTACGCAATGATCATATTCTTTTTTAGCGCCTGTTCCAACCAGGGCAGCTGGGATATCAGCAGGGACCAGGCTGAAAAACTAAGAGAGCCCAAACCGGTCATAAGCCTTTCCACTCCGGCAGGGAACGCCATTGCTGAAAACAATCAAACCGGCATTGTCAGGGTAACGCTTTCCAAAACCTATCACAGCGATGTTACCGTGCAGCTTTCCTGCAGCGGAACTGCTTCTACCGGAACCGACTATTCCGCGAATATAACCACGGTTGTTATCCCGGCCGGAAAAACATCAGTTGATGTTGCCATCACTACTATTGATGACTCCGTTAGCGAAGGGAATGAAAACATAATTGTTGCTATTGACTCTGTTGTTAACGGTACCGAAGACGGGGTACAGCAGACAGAACTCTCTATTACGGACGACGATTCAGCGCTGGTAAGTTTATCCGGCGGCGGGGCTCTTGCTGAGGACGGCTCTTCCCAAACGCTTACGGTTTCACTTTCCACTACGTCCGTTTCTGACATTACCGTAAACCTGGCTTACAGCGGGAACGCGGCAAACACCACTGACTATACCAGGTCTGCCGATTCAGTAACAATTCCCGCAGGCAGCACTACCGCTGCTTTTCAAATAACCAGTGTTGCTGATGCCCTTGATGAAACGAATGAAACAGTTTCCGTTGATATTGACTCTGTTGTTAATGCTGTGGAAAACGGAACCCAGCAGGAAACTATTACCATTACTGATGATGACGCTTCTCCCACGATACAATTTACCGCGGCCTCATCCTCGGGAGACGAAAGCGCTTCTCCCGTCTCTGTAGAACTCTCTCTTTCCGCTGTTTCAGCCCTGGCTGTTGACGTTAGCTTTTCCCTTTCCGGCACTGCTACAGGCGCCGACTATACCCTGGCTGCGGGAACTGCTTCTATTTCGGCTGGTACCACTACTACGAATATCAGTATTCCCATTATTAACGACCTTTTTAATGAAACAAGCGAGACTATTGTAATAACCATCTCTGCCCCGGTCAATGCTGCCCTGGGCGGAAACACCACTCATACCTATACCATCAATGACAATGACGCTGCTCCCCAGGTTCAGTTTACCACCACCTCGTCGAGCGGTTCCGAAGCCGCCACTCCCGCTGCTATTGGGGTCTCCCTGTCGGCAGTTTCGGGACAGCCGGTTTCTGTGGATTATATAGTGAGCGGATCGGCCACGGGCGGCGGTACAGACTATACCCTGGCTAACGGGACTGCTAACATTGCGGCTGGCTCCACTACTGCAGCTATCAGCGTTATAATCTCTAATGATGTTCTTGAAGAAAATGATGAAACCATTATAATAACTCTCTCAAACCCGGGAAAAGCCTCCCTGGGTACAAATACGGTTTTCACCTATACTATTACCGACAACAACAGGAACGGCCCGGCTATTACTACTGCCGAATATTACGATTCCGACAGCAACGGGTATCTCGACCATATTAAAATTACCCTGGATGAAACCGTTAATGATTCAAGCTTTGACGGTTACGGCGGCGCGAACAATCTCGGCTCGGTGACCTCAAAATGGGCCATTGCCGGGTATGCCAATGTCCGCATCAACACTGGCTACGCCGGTGATGTTGATAATGACTCCGTCATATGGCTCAAGTTTGATGAAAACGGAAGCACCCACGATACCGGGGCAACCCCCGAATTAACCGTTACCGATGCTTCATTGAAGGATCTCGACTCCGGGAACTGTTATTTTAATACAAGCAACACTGCCTGTACAGACCAGACTGCTGCCGATCTTGCCGCAGGGGGAGTGACCGAAACCGACAAAGCCGCCCCGGTTCTCGTTGATGCTGTGGGTTCTGTGGATTACAACAAGGTTATTGCAATATTCAGTGAACCTGTTGACGGTGACGGCGGTACCTGCGATACGAATAATCTTGAGCTCAGTGATTTTGCGTATACCAACACCAGCGGATGCAGCGCTAGCTCCATAACTTCCATGAGCGATGCAAACGCCTGCGATGACAACGCTGTCACCATTGATCTCAATACAAATTTTACCGCAGCCGATGCCAGTACGGACACAATGAACGCGGTGCTCTCCTCTGTATTTGATTCGGCCAATAATTCTGCCAAAGCCGATACCACGGTCATTACCAATGTACACGCGTCTACTACTACATACTTTACCTTTAGCGGGAGCGTTTCGGATAGCTCCGGGAATAATAATACCCTTACCTCCGCGGGAGACCCTGAACTGGCTGCAGACAGGAACAGCAACTCCAACAGCGCTTACTACATGCCCGGCGGTTTAAACGGCTACTTTTCAAACACCGACACCTCCCGTTATTGTTTTCAATCGGAAATGACCTTATCTATCCGGATAAATGCCGTTTATCCGGAGAGTGATGCTGTTATCCTGTTAAAAGAGCGGTCAAATACGTCTTATGCATACTCTCTTGAAATGAAAGACAACAAGTTGTTTTCTGCTGCCTGTGATACCGCGGGAAATTATGCCGACATTACCGGCAGTACAATTCCCGCTAGTACCTGGGTCCACCTGGCAATAACCTGGAAGACCGGGGGCAAATACCGGGCCTACATGAATGGAAAACTGGTACAGGAAGTTAATGCCTCCTCCGCTAATTTAATAACAGCTACTTCGGCAGAAAGAGGCTCTTTTTATATTGGGACAAATACTAACAGGATAGGGAGCTGGAAACAAAATTCCTTTTCTATTGACGATCTTCGAATGTATGATAGGGAGCTCTCTCCTACTGAGATTTACGCGCTGTATCTTGTTCCGTAAGACCCGGGCCTTCGGCTGGGTTGGGTTTGTGGAGATGCTTCGGAGGAGTGGTTTCCGGGGAAGGAGAGACGTTGCGTGCAACGTCTTTACGGGTTGGTTCTTTCAGGGGATTCCGGAAAGGGCTGGTTTTACGAAGATGCTCCGGGCAGGGGTTGGTTCTGAGAGACGTTGCAGTGCAACGCCTTTACTGGCTGGTTTCTGGTCAGGGCTATGGAGATTCCGGGAAGGAGTGCGGCCCTGCGAAGCAGGGAAATAATACGGAAGAAACTGTGTCTACACCGGAACCTGTTTTACGAAGATGCTCCGGCCAGGGTTTGGTTCTGAGAGACGTTGCAGTGCAACGCCTTTACTGGCTTTCAAGCCAGGGTTATGGAGATTCTGAGGAGGGATGCGCCCCCTCCGGGGCGGTTCTAAATCTCCACTTGTACCTTTTCCCTTGTACCTTGCCCCAGCCTCGCACACAAAAACTAAACAAATACACGCAAACTGTTTATGACAAATTTGTCAGGAAGAATTCAAAAAAAACCAG
>JAAENB010000459.1 GCA_024224995.1 bacterium
CGGACTGACCAGTCAGTCCGGACAACTAAATATTGGGGGATTATATGCCAAATACAAATCTTTATTACGACAGTCTTCACAAAGCCTTAAACCGTTTCGATCTTAAGGTACCAAAATCAAAAAAGTTTACGGAGCTTTTAAAACTTCTGTATTCTCCGGAGGAAGCGAAACTGCTTTCCCATTTTGGTTCGCCATATATCTATACGGAACATGCCGAGAAGACTTCTAAAAAAACAGATAGACCTGTTGAAGAGGTTGAGGAAATCTTTAACAACATGGTAACAAAAGGAACATTATTCACCCAGAAAAATGAAAAGGGTGAAACCATGTACTCATTGCCGCCGTTTATTCCGGGGATATATGAATTCTATACCATGAGTGAGAACGATCCCTATGAAAAGAAAAAGGAGATCCTCAAATTACTGGATGAATATTTTTTTGAAACATTCGTTCCCGAAGCGTATAACGCCTCGGAATACCCGTGGTTCCGCGTGCTGCCGGCCAATGATTCGGTAACGAAGCTCATTGATATTGACAGCACCGTGGAGCCGGTTGAAACAAAAATTTTGCCCTTTGAACTCGCTTCGGAATATATTCGTACTGCCGAATATATCGCCGTAGGCGACTGCGCGTGCAGAATTCACGCCGAGATGCAGGACGGGAAAAAACGATGCGACAAACCAATCGACGTATGCCTGGTTTTCGACCGCGTTGCCGAATACTGGGCCGAGAAAGGCATTGGACGGCTCATCAGCCACGAGGAGGCAGATACCGTTCTTCAGCGCTCGGCCGAAGCGGGACTGGTTCACTGTACCACGAATAACCAGGTATTCGGCAACAAGATGTCGGGGATGATTTGCAACTGCTGCCCCTGCTGCTGTTTCATTCTGCAAGGAGTGCTTAAATCAAAAGGCCGGCAGCAAGGACTGGCAAAGTCGAACTTTCATCCGGTGATTAAAAAGGATGACTGCAATCTTTGCGGGAAATGCCTGAGCGCCTGCCCGGTAGACGCGCTCTATCATCATAAGCCGCACCTGGAGGACAATTCCGACAATTTCATTGCCCTTAAAACTCATGGGTGTATTGGCTGCGGGATCTGTTCCATGGCATGTCCAAAAGATACGATTAAAATGAAAAAGACCGGGAACACCGTTCCGGAACCGGATGTTTTTCACCTGGGAATACGGCATAACGCCGAAAGAACTCACTAGTGCGGCTAGCCCGGCGCGGCTTTTAACGCTCTGTTTCGCAGGCGTTGAAAGCCGTGAATCTTATTATCAACCCCGGTCCTTCTTTATACGTCAATATCAGATTAGTCACTTGACGGTTATTATTTTTTGGGTACAAATTTGTCCCTACACTTTATTTTTTAAATCATTGCCTATAATACCTTCCTTTTTATAGATTGTTTAAAGTCTGTAGAGAAGGATGTTTATAATTTTTTTATCTCAGGCTGATAAATAAAAAAAAGGAGAACAAAATGAAAAATAGATTTTTTATCATTTCGATTTTATTTTTTCTATTTTCAACGCTGTGTTTCAGCAGCTGCTTTGTTGATTCAGGCAGTGAATTAAGCGAAGAGGCTGAAAATGGTCAAATTCAGAATAATATTTCTTTTGAAGACTTTTTAAAACAAGAAAACATTGAAAAAATTGGAGACAGCTATTTCATGGAAGGTGATATTGCTTTATCATATAATAAAGCCCATCAGTTGTATAAATTATACAAATCAAATGAAAACAATACTGCATCAAGTAAAGGATTTGTTTCTTGCTATTATTATTTAAATAATCCATCTCATTTTTTTGCAAGAAAATGGAACGATCAAGACAAATTGAACCTGACATATTTTTTTGAAAATAACCTGGCAACAAGCAGTCTTACTAATAATCAAGTAAGACAGGCATTTATTGATGCCGCAGCAGTCTGGATGGCTGTAGTAGATATTCAATTTTCCCAGGTAAGCAATGCAACAAATGCCAAAATAACAATATTTGGCAATACCAGTCCCCCTGCTGAAAAACAAAACAATCCGGCGTGGGCTTTTTTCCCATATGACGATACGAATAGAATTAATTTTAACATTGATTGTGTTAACAACGGAACGTATTCGTATAACAATATACGCAGCTTGTTTATTCATGAATTAGGCCATGTACTCGGATTGCTTCATGAACATGCTCGTGGAGATGCCACGAATAGACCGTATTCAAATCCTTCTGATTACCAGGGAGAAAATTCTTCAACTCCCTATGGCATACGAGTTGGGGACTATGATCCCGATTCAATTATGCACTATGGATATAGGGATTCCCAGGGAAACTGGCATAGTGCCAGTTATTCCAACAGGTTGAGCGATGGAGACATCGCAGCAATTCGATTTCTCTACGAAGCAGTAAATCTTGGCGGAGGATACGAAGCCTATAACGGACCATATGATTATTCGGCATATGAATTCCATATTGGCGATGTTAATGGTGACGGCTATGACGATAGTATTGGTATTCGAAAAGATGATGAACGTTTTGTCGTATGGAAAAGTAATGGTTCCGGCGGCAGTTTTAACGGAGGATATGAAGCCTATAACGGACCATTTAATTATTCGGCATATGAATTTCATGTGGGCGATGTTAATGGTGACGGCTATGACGATATGATCGGTGTTCGCAGAGACGATGAACGCTTTGTCGTGTGGAAAAGCAACGGTTCCGGCGGCAGTTTCAACGGAGGATATGAAGCCTATAACGGCCCGTATAATTATTCGGCTTATGAATTTCATGTAGGCGATGTTAATGGTGACGGATTTGATGATATAATGAGTGTCCGAAAAGATGATGAACGCTTTGTCGTTTGGAAAAGTAAGGGTTCCAGTGGATATATCGAGGGAGGGAATGAATACTATAATGGACCGTATGATTATTCATCCTATGAATTCCATGTTGGTGATGTTAATGGAGATAATAAAAAAGATATGATTGGAATCCGAAGGGATGATGAACGATTCGTAGTATGGCAGGTCATGGTGCAATAAGGGAATACGGCATAACGCCGAAAGAACTCACTAATGCTTTGACGCGGCTTTTAACGCTCTGTTTAACAGGCGTTAAGAGCCCTGCGCTATGCCGTCCCCCTGGTTAGCGGCGTCCATGCCTCGTACATTTCCCATGTTTTCCTGCTTTTTTTATTCGCGGAATTCCCAATAATGCTTCTCTGTTTTAACAATTTAACCTAAAGAATCTACAGATTTCTTCATCTTTCTTGAAATAGGATAGGGTGCAATAAGAACACCAATATTTGCATTCTTTTCTATTTCTTCAGGAAATTCTTTTTCACTTCTTATAATGACCACTTTACAGTTATTTTCTCTTATCTCGTTAATTATAGACTTTGTTGATCTATTTTCATCACTATTGCATATGAGCCATATCTCAGTTAAATTCTTATTTTCAATGGCATCAGTTATTTCTTCAAATAGCCCCTGCCCGGACCATCGGCATAATGATTTTTTATATCCGTCCAATATATTATCAGGGTGGTTAAAGCTTGTATTGATAAATGAAATGACTCGTTCCGCATCTTTCTTTCTAAATGTTGTATAGACAATGAGTTGAAGGGGTTTATTATTGTAATTATTCCCGATCTCTTCCTTGTAGTTATTTTCATCAATAAAAATTATATCATCAGGAAAATATGAATGACACGCGTTATACGCGGCATTTCCTTTATCATTCAAAAAAACTAATTGATGGGTATCACTATTCGCCTCAACGACTTGTTTCGTTACTTGTTTTATCCACGGACAAATTTGTTCAACAATGGGAATATTTTTCAATTCATTGCCTTTTATATGCTGAACTTCATATACAGGAGCATAAATACCTGCGCCATCCGGCAATTCATCCAAACTATTTACATATTTTATTCCTGAATCATCCAGCCAATCTTTAAGACTCTCTCTTTTTCTTTCCGTGAACAGCCAGTTTAAAATAACATATAATTGTACTTTTTTTCCATCAATATCTACCGGTTTTAATAAGTATTTTGGTATATAACTATTGAGTAGTTTTTTTACAAAATTACATTCCCGATCATTTTTGAAAAAATAAAACTTCATAAGTAAAGTCTAATCCAATTCCTTCACCATTTCAAGCTTTTTTATTATTGAAATTCCGGGATCTAAAAAAAATTTTTTTGTTGATCTTTTACGCTTTCGGAATAAAATGATTATATTGTTTTGTTTTTGACTATTTTGGAGATCGTACTATGAAAAGAATTGTGCTCGTGTTATTTCTCGTTCTTATTTGCGGCAGTCCCGGGTTTTCGGATATCAACAATTATTTAACCACGTCCATACAGAAAGAAAACCTCTGGGCAGTAAAAAGGGCGCTGCGTAAAAAAGCGGACCCCACGTTTCGTGACAGCTCCGGCAGAACTCCCCTCTCCTATGCGGCGTTTCAAGGCTCTGCTTCAATTGTCCGTCTTCTTATTGCATATCATGCTGATATTAATTCTCAGGATAATGACGGATTATCTCCGTTAATGCTTGCCGCCTCAAGCGAAAAGACCGACTCCGTTATCCGGCTGCTCTGCAAATACGGGGCTGTGGTTGACATGCGCGACAATGAAGGAATGACCGCGCTCATGCACGCCTGCGGAACCTTTTATTTAAATGATACAGGCGCGAAAATACTTATTTCCTATAGCGCCAATGTCAATGCTTTCGACAAACGCAAGAGAACCCCGCTAATGCACACCACCTTTTCTACCATACAACTTGCGGTACCTCTCATGAAACGCCTTATTCAAAAAGGAGCACAGGTCAATGTAAAAGACGACAGGGGCAAAACCCCGCTCATGTACGTTTGCGCTCAGTATTACTACATTGAAGCCGTAAACCTCCTCCTCAGGAACGGCGCCCAGGTCGATGCCGTGGATTACAACGGGAACACGGCGCTCATGTTCGCCGCAGGCGAAGACGGGAATGATGAAATAATAAAAGCCCTTCTGGCCAAAGGCGCGCGGCTGAACGCCAAAAACAATAACGGCGAAACCGCCCTCGCTATTGCCCGGGAAAAATTTTGTGAGGAGAATATCCGCTTCCTTCGTTCTTTAGGAGCTGCTGAGGGAGAGATAAAATGAAATGATTGCTTTTAATCTTCCCACTGAGCAAAGGCAATACCTTTTAAATCTCCATTATCATGATCGGAAACAGTCCAGGTAACACCGTCAGTTGAGTAACATGCTTTACCGCCGTCTCCTACCATAACAAAACGGCCATTGCCATAGGCTACCCCATACATATCCCCATTATTGTGATTGGCAGCAGTCCATGAGGTGCCATCGCTTGAATAACTGGAAACCCCACCGGATCCTACAGCGACAAAACGGTCGTTTCCATAAACAATATCCCACATCTGCCCGTTACTACAATCGAGTTCGGTCCAGGAAATACCATCCGTGGAGTAACTGGCATCACCATTTCCAACAGAGACAAAACGGCCGTTTCCATAAGCAACACTTTGCATAGTCCCATTCGCATGACCGGCATCTACCCATGCGGTGCCATTTATGGTGTACCACGTAGCAGTTCCTACGGCGGCAAAACGCCCATTCCCATAGGCGACCCCCCATTCACTTCCGGAAGGATGATTATTAATAGTCCAGGTCGTGGAATCGTCTATTACGTATAGAGCTGCCCCACCGCCTATGGCAAGAAAACGGTCACTGCCATACGCAAGATTATACATCCCCCCATTACCATGATCCATATTTGTCCATGAGATGCCGTCTGTTGAGTAACTTGCTTTATTGGATAGTCCTGCCGCGACAAAACGCCCGTTTCCATAGTCAATACCATACAGAGTCCCATTATTATGATCGGCAGCAGTCCATGAAGAACCATCAGTTGAATAACTGGCATTGCCGCTTGTTCCTACAGCAACAAAGCGGTATGTTATTGTTGGTGGTGTTTCCGGATCATCATCACCATAGCATTCATCACATTGAGTTACCAGTAGAGAAATCAAAAGAAGCATAAAAATTTTGAGAAGCGCTAATTTTTTCATTTTAATAACCCATTTATTAATAATATGATATATTATATTATTAATAAAAGCATCAATCAAGCTTTTTTTGATGTGCTCCTTTCTTCTTAAGCAGCGCTATGGCGGTCACGGAGCTATTCCCAAAAAGGATCCCGCGCTGCTGAAACAGCAGAGTCATCAACTTTCGTGTACGCGTAATCGGTCAGGGTTCCTGTTGCCGCGTTCATAGTGGCTGTAAGGTTATTACCGCTAATACTTATGGTCATCCCTGAACCGAGAGGGATTGTAAAGCTCTCTTCTGTAGGGGAACATGCCACGGTAAACAAAAGCCATAATCCTTCAAAATCCGATTCGGCGTATACAGTGCCCTTAACCTCGCCGGTGAATCCGTTTATAAAGCTTACCGACGCGCGGTTCTCAAATACTTTTGCTTTTGATTCGTAAAATTGAAGATATCCTGCAGCGCCGTACTGAATATCATAGCCCCCGGTGCCGTCTATATTTGAGTAATTAGTTATTGGCACATATTGAGTGTCGCCCCCGGCATTCGGAGTCGCGCTAACCATCTCCCAGGTACTGAGAACGGTGTCTTGATTATCGTCCTTATTGTCTCCTTCAAAGCAGCCGCTTATGGCGAGCAGAAAAAAACTAAATATTAAACCGGTTTTTAATAAAAAACTAAATTTTTTCATCTATCCCCCCTTTTCCGTATTTTTCTCTATTTTCTTATAATGTAGTATTTTTTAAGGATAAATTCCAGAAAAATTTGATAAATAAAAAAAATAAAACAAGCATTGTGATGCCACTATGGCAGCGGGCATCACAATGCTGTTACTCCACTGATTAATACTGTTCACAAATCCAGGAATCCTTTTTAGGAAACAAAACATCAAAAAGAATACCTGCTTCATTGGATAACGGCCGTATATCCGCCCTGCAATGCCGGAGCTCCTTCCATGATCTATATCCCAGGCAAAGAGCCGGGAAGAGATCGGAACGGATCGACATGGTAAGCGGAGAGTCCCCTGTTGAGGCGGCAATTGATTCTATTCTGCCCTTGCCCCAAATAATGTCTATTCCGAACTTATAAAAATCAAGCTTCACGGTACCCGTAAGTCCCCGAAAAAAACTCTCTTTAATTCTCTTCTCCAGAACGGGTTTTATCCTGTTCAGGAATTGAATCCTGTTGGGAAATTTTACCTGCAAGGCGTGTTCAACTCCCTGTTCCGCTCCCATTGCCAGGGCAATTTTCCCGGCAGGTGAACCACTGTTAACACCTAAGCGTATAGAGGGTTTATCCCGTTCTTTCGCCAGCTTCTTGCAAAAAGCCAGAAGGTGCTCCATTGCCGGAACAGTAATACCCATACTAATTTCACTAACAATAAGTCCCTCGCCAAATCCCTGGGCCGGAATCCTGAAATAAAATTTTTCCATAGTATCTGTATCACCTTTGCTTTCCATGATCCAGTACTCAGAACCATATTCTGTTTTGAGACTATGAGAAAAAAGGTACTCCCATGCTTCTTTATCCCGAAAGGACGATACGGAAGCGATCTTTCTATACGCAGCGTCTTCTTCCATTAAATAAGGAATATCCTGGGAATCTCCTTTTCTAAAAGAATAGGCGTTCTCATTTTCCCGATCTTTTATTTGATGAAAAGAAACAGTAATAAAATTATCAAGGCCGATAGAATAATTAAAACCGAACTGGTCATAAAAACCGGGTATCCCCTGAATGAAAGCAAGGTCGAACCCTTCTTCTTGAATGGTTTTATCGAACTCACTGTTTAACACTTTCATGAGCCCCTTTTTTTTATGCTTGTCTGCTGTGCCCACTATGGCCAGTTCAGCAGTCTTAAGCTGTACCCCTTCCATTTCCAGGGTCCAGGGCACCAGGGTAAAAGCCGATACGATTTCCGAAGTTTCTTTCTCTTCAGCGATAAACCAGTATTTTTGCTGCCGGCCAGGGAGATGGTGGAAAAAAACTTCTGCCAGTTCACCAACCTTTTCCGGATGAAATACAGCATTAAAAAGAACTTTTAATTTCTCTCCGTCGCTTTCATGTTCCGATCTTCGTATTATGTAATTATCAATATTCATTGCTATGTCTCCATTATATTGTATATTTTTATTAAAATAAAAAATCTAAGTAAAAATTAATATTGGTGACATGTCCTGTATTTTACACAGAATTAATGATGAGGTTCTGAGGTGGGAATATAATATTTAAGATGCAAGTATAGTTTTATAAAAAAATAAATCCTGCCTGCCCTTATATTCC
>JAAENB010000460.1 GCA_024224995.1 bacterium
AACCTTTGCCCGGAGCATCTTCGTAAAATAGACCCCGGTATCAACACAGTTTCTTCCGTATTTTTCCCCGTTCGACGGGGTCCGCACTCTCAAGAAACTAAATCTTAAATAGGACCGGTTTCCGTGACGTTTTTGTGTAGGGGAGAGGCATGCCTCTCCCCTACACAAAAACGTCACAGAGGGGTAAACCCAAATAAACACCTTGTACGGGCACGGCGCGCCGTGCCCGTACAGGTATCGAATACCCTCGCAGGGTCCGCACCCCTCGCAGGGGTCGCACCCCTCGCAGGGTCCGCACCCCTCGCAGGGGTCGCACCCCTTGCCCGGAGCATCTTCAAAAAACAGACCCCGGTATCACCACAGTTTCTGACCTATTTTTCCCGGCCATCCGGTGTCTGAGCGGAGCCGAAGACCCGGGCGCACATAAAAAGATATTGATTTTTTCAGCCGGGGGATATAAATCAACTATACGGAGGCCCATATGGAAGGATGGAATGAAGAGGAATTTAAAAATAAAAAATTAATGGCCCCATGCGGGCTCTATTGCGGTACCTGCGGTGTGTATATCGCGAATCGTGATAAAAATGATAAATTCAAACAGGTTATGGGTAATCTCTACGGAACCAAACCCGAAGATACGGACTGCCGCGGCTGTATGCAGGCCGATCCTCCGGGAAAATAAACCCGTGGCTCATGAACTGGACGGGACTCTTTAGGAAAGTTTCAAGTTTGAAGTTTCAAACTAAGTGCTCATTCCCTGATGCATTCAGTACGTGTCCCTCAAGGGAGGAAGAACGTTATTTGCAATTTTAGTGACACCTCTTCAGAAGGTGAGGACTGTTTGAGCAACGCGAGTTCCGCAGCCGTATGAAGAGGTGTCACTAAAATTGCGAGCCGTACCCCCGAAAAACGAGCACATACGTTTCAAGTTTGAAGTTTTTTGGCTAATTCCTTGACAATTTTGCCCTGCTCAAAACCATTAGCCTCTATAAGAATTCGATACGGAGATACAGAATGGACAGGAAAATAGTACTTACAGGCATTAAACCAACAGGGATTCCTCATATTGGGAACTATTTTGGGGCGATAAAACCGGCTCTTGAGCTGGCTAAAGATTATGAGGCACGGTATTTTATTGCCGATTATCATGCCCTGAATTCCATAAAAGACCCCGATACCCTGAAAAGCATGACATATGATGTTGCTGCTACCTGGCTTGCCTGCGGACTTGATCCTGAGAAGGTACTGATTTATAAACAATCTGCTGTTCCCGAGACCTTTGAGCTTACTACCATGCTCATGGCCTTCACTGCCAAAGGACTCATGAACAGGGCCCACGCCTACAAGGCTGTTGTACAGGATAACGTCGAAAAGGGTTTCGACCCCGACAAGGGTATCAACATGGGTCTTTTTTCCTATCCTGTTCTTATGGCTGCCGATATACTCCTGTTTAACACCAATATTGTTCCCGTTGGCAGGGACCAGAAACAGCACATTGAAATGGCTATTGATATCGCCCAGGTTATTAACCATAATTACAAACAGGAACTACTGGTTATTCCGGAACCCAAAATTGAAGAGTCAACAGAACTTATTACGGGTCTCGACGGCAGAAAAATGAGTAAAAGCTACAATAATACCATTCCCCTCTTCCTGCCCTCGAAAAAACTCCGAAAAATTATCATGAAGATCGTTACCAACTCCCAGGAGATCGAAGAGCCAAAAGATCCCGATACCTGTAATGTTTTCAGCATCTATAAACTCTTTGCCGCTGATGAACAAAAACAGGCTCTTAGCGAGCGTTACCGGGCCGGCGGTATGGGCTGGGGCCATGCCAAACAGGAACTCTTCGAAGTCATGGACGCGCATATTTCACCCATGCGTGAGCGCTATGACGAACTCATGGCAGATCCTTCATTTGTCGATAAAATCCTTGCTGAGGGCGCTGAAAAAGCCAGAGCCATTGCTTCGGCAAAAGTGAAGGAACTTCGTTCCGTAATGGGCATTATTTAAGTTTACCCCTCTGTGGTGTTTTTGTGTAGGAGAGAGGCATGCCTCTCCCCTACACAAAAACGTTGCTGCCCCACGCCCCGGGCAAAATCCCCGGAAACCAACCCTATTGAAAAAGAATTTCTTAAGAGCAGCTGACCCCGTCGAACGGGGAAAAATAGGTAAGAAACTGTGGTTACACCGGGGTCTATTTTACGAAGGTGCTCCGGGCAAGGGTTGGGTTCTGAGAGACGTTGCAGTGCAACGCCTTTACTGGCTGGTTTCAGGCCAGGGCTATGGAGATTCCGGCAAAGGGGTGCGACCCTGCGAGGGGGCGTAAGAGTTTTTGAAAATGAGTCAATTTTAGCCCGGGGTTTCAAC
>JAAENB010000461.1 GCA_024224995.1 bacterium
CCAGGGTTAGTGTTGAAAGGACTTTATTATTTTTATTCTGAAAATTTTTGAAAAAATAGTTGTTAATAATGAGATCTCGAAAACGCACCTGAGTACATACTCTTTATTTTTCAGGACGCCATGAATACATCCCTGTAGGCTTCGTTCCGGCATCCATGCCTCCACAGACCTGATAAATCAAGAGTATGCACCCATGCGCTTATTGGGATTTGGGTGTTATAGCGTTGTCATATTCAAAATAGATGACTATCTTTAAAAAAAACTGATTCTTCCGTTGCACTTTACAAATCAATTGACTAGAATTGCGTTTCTTTCGGGGTAGCCCTGAAGAAATTGCCGGCTTAGCTCATCTGGTAGAGCAACTGACTTGTAATCAGTAGGTGCCCAGTTCGACTCCGGGAGTCGGCACCATTCAATGACTTCAGCTCCTATAAGTATGGGGGCTGAAGACTTTCAAAATCAGCACTAATATCACTGCAAAAAATAACCTGAAAATATCTGCAATAAGGGCTTTTATCTGCTCTGTGTTTCCTGTACCATCCGCATCGTACTGAACGAGCGTATTCAGCGTAAAATCAATGACCTCAACTTATTGAAATTCATGCCTTTTTAAGGCATTTGAAGGTAAATGTAAAAAGGTGTTGCATTTTGTCTCTCAAATTGGCATTATTCGCGCCTCGTTTTAAAGGCGTTTGTCTTTAAAAAAGTAGTACCGGAGGGGTACTCAAGCGGTCAACGAGGGCAGACTGTAAATCTGCTGGCACAGCCTTCGGAGGTTCGAATCCTCCCCCCTCCACCAGTAATTTGAGGTGTTGATTCTCAGGAAGAGCA
>JAAENB010000462.1 GCA_024224995.1 bacterium
AAAATCCGCGATGGTGTAGTTGGTAACATCTCTGCCTGTCACGCAGATGCCCGGGGTTCGATTCCCCGTCGCGGAGTTTTAAAAAAAAATATAATATATTGCACAAGTTGACACTTTGGCCGAGTGGTTAAGGCGGCAGCCAGCTAAGCTGTTGGGCTCTGCCCGCGCGGGTTCAAATCCCGCAGGTGTCGAATTTATATATATATATCACTTTTTTATTGTATTTTTATTTTGTGTGAGTGAACTGTTGGAGGCAAAAGTGGACAATAAAAAGATGTGTCCCCGTGGCCCAACGGATAAGGCGTGAGACTACGAATCTTAAGATTGCGGGTTCGAATCCCGTCGGGGATATCACATATATAATTTTTGTGTATGATATAAACCAACTGTGGTTCTATGGTGTAATTGGTTATCACTCTGGACTTTGAATCCAGCAATCCGGGTTCAAATCCCGGTAGACCCTCTTTTTGTCAAGTCACATAAAATCTGCTCTCTATAGCTCAGTTGGTAGAGCGGGGGACTGTAATGTGTTTGTA
>JAAENB010000463.1 GCA_024224995.1 bacterium
ATCGCTGCACGCAACGTCTCCCTTCCTGATAAACCAGCCCTGCAAAAAACTCCCCGCAAAACCAACCCGTAAAGGCGTTGCATGCAACGTCTCTCCCTCGCAGAAACCAGCACCCGGCAGAATCCCCTGAGCAAGCACCTTTGCAGGATATCATATCATCACAGGAAACTCATTACCGCAGGATCGTACATCATAGCAGGAAACTCACGACACCACATCTTCTCCGGAAACACTCAACACAGGGGATACGGCCGACAGGAGGAACTCCGGGACAAAAGACTTTGACCTTGCCCCCTGGCCCCTTGCACCTCTCTTATATATCAACAATATTCTTCTCTTTCAGCATTTTATCCCGTTTTTCAACCATAAGATCGTAATCGAAATTAAATTTCTTTCTTTTATAGTACTTGTTAAAAATGGACTTATACTTGCTGGAATTATAGTATTTCTTCATACGGTTGGAAACGTAGAAGATTTGTTCCGAAGGGTCGTACTTCTGGGGAGCGTTTTTAAACTTTTCGATAATGGTACCGGTAAGAACGCCCCAGGAAATATCGGAAAGGGAGTAGCCTTTGAGGTCTCGAACAAGGGCTTGCAGAACCCCTTCGTGAGCGGGGTCGAAGAATTTAAACTTTTTGGAGTACATAATAGCGCCGTGAAGGTGGTCGGGAATATCGAGAAACCCGTCTTTGGTAACTTCTTTGGCAACAACATGCATCATTTCAAAACAATATTTGAGGACGCCAAGTCCGGGACTACGCTGGCCCGGGAGCTGGGGTTTGTCGGAAGAAAAATTGGATTTAGGATTATGAGCGGAAAGCCACTCAATAACGATCATATCATAAGTAACCACACCTCGTTCATCTTCGAAAAATTTATTGTCGGGCACGAACTTGGACTCCGAAACCCTGAGATCCACAAGAAGATTGTTGGGGTCTTCAGAGCCGGCGTATATTTTCAGGTAATGGATGAGGGTATCATCAACATCAGTGGTAATATGCAGTTTGTCGAACCCCTTTTTTTTAAGATGATCCTTGAGACCAACAGTTTGAACAATCTCATCGAGATTTTCAGGGGTAAATTTATTTAAGAACAGCTTCTTACCTTTAGCGGTAAGGCTGCCAAAGCTGTCACCGAGATCAAAAGAACCCAGGTCGGCAGAGATGAGATCGCCAATTCCCATGGGTTTAAGATTTTTTCTATTTTTAGCAAATTTTTTCAACGCAATTCTCCATGATTAAAGGGGCTTACAAAGACCACCGGTCGGAATTATATACAAGTTTCACCTGGTGAATAAAATGCTCCAGGTTTGAATGATCGATAGCAGGAATAAGCATCATTCTAACATATTTATCGTACTCTTTAACTTTAATAAGGGCTTTTTTATACGTTTCATTAAGATTTTCACCGATAATAATCAACCGGGCGTTCGTCCTGATATACTCATCGAGCAGAGTAGCAGGGTCAGTAACAGAGACCACATCTTCAGTAGGAACAAAACCGGGAGCAATTTTATACGAATGCTTTTTCTTACGGGAAACAATGAAAGAAATAAGATCCGTATTCTTTTTAAACCGGACAACAAAATCTTCAGCCGCGTTAGTCGTAAGATCAACAAAAATAATAATAGGAACTTCCGAATTCCTGTACTGAAAATTGTCGTTCTTATTTAGAGACGGCTTAACCGCGTTCCATTTCTGATACGTAAGAGGCTCATTATGACGAAGCACAATGGCTCTCCCCTCTTTGGTATCATTCCTGTAAATATCACCAATCATATACAGGAAGCGTTTTCTTTTGGTAGAAGCATTAACCTTTTCCAGGGCTTCAAGCTTTCTGTCCATATCCATAAAATTAAGGTATTCATACGGGATCCTGAATTCCGTAGGAAATTCCCTGGAAAGATATTCATATAAAGAAATAGTATAAAAAACCTCTATTTCTTTGAGGCCGTATTTTCTAAAAACAGCCAGGTGATCCACAAGGATCAGGTCCGACGACAGGAACTTATGCCCTTTAAGACGAATATCAAAAAAATATTTGATATCGACCTCACCGGAATAATTAACCAGGACCTGTTGTATTTGTTCAAGAGTCAATTTCATATTAGCATAACATCTCTCCGGAAATTCCCTCCCCCGTTCTTCATCATATTTATCATGTATTCGTTAGAATTACAAGTAAAAAACGCAGACTAACTCCCCGATTTGAGACTTTTTAAGTAGGCATAAATAAACCTGTCGATATCACCATCCAGAACATAATCCACACTACCGGTTTCTTCGCTGGTTCTGTGGTCTTTAACCATGGTATATGGTTGATAAACATATGACCTGATCTGGTTTCCCCAGGCAATATCTTTTTTCTCCCCGGCCAGGTCATGTTTTTTGTCCAGTTGTTCTTTTTTATGCAGCTCATAGAGCCTGGATTTAAGCACTTTCATGGCAAAAGCCTTATTTTTATGCTGAGAGCGTTCATTCTGGCACTGAACAACAATCCCCGTGGGGTGATGGGTAATTCTAACGGCAGAATCAGTGGTATTAACATGCTGGCCGCCGGCACCTGAAGCCCGGTAGGTGTCAATTTTAAGATCTGCTTCATTGATCTCGAGTTCGATATCTTCTTCAATCTCGGGCATAATTTCAACGGAGGCGAAAGAGGTATGGCGTTTTTTATTACTGTCAAAAGGAGAGATCCGGACTAAGCGGTGAACACCGGTTTCCCCTTTAAGAAGGCCGAAACAATAATCACCTTTTATGAGAATAGTGGCGCTTTTGATACCGGCTTCATCGGCCTGGGTATAATCAACGATGTTAATGCCAAACCCCTGTTTTTCCCCCCAGCGCAAATACATCCTGAAGAGCATGTCAGCCCAGTCCTGGGACTCGGTACCTCCGGCGCCGGGATGTATGGTAACAAAGGCATTTTTGGTATCGTCTTCTTCGGAAAGAAGCTCCCTGGTTTCAAGTTCATCAAAAGATTTATGAAAACCGGCAATACTATTACACAGATCATCGAGAATACCGGTATCCATTTCCAGTAAAGCCATTTCCATCAGTTCAAGAGCTTCACGCACTTCCTGGCTGATTCTTTCCCAGGGCTCGATCTTCTTTTTAAGCCTGCTAATATCCCGGTTAACAGCAGCAAAACGCTCTTTGTCCTTCCAGAAATCTTCTTTTTGAGTTTCTTCTTCCAGCCCTGCCAGCTTTTTTTTGAGCTTATTTATATCAATAGTCGCTAATAATTCATCAATTTTTCCGGAAAGACCGCCCAGGTCCCTCTGCGACTCTTTATAATCCTGTTCTTGCAAACCGTAACTCCTCAACAATACACATATATATTTCAATACTATTTATACAACACCCGCATTAGGTCAACTCTTTTATTAACGGTAGAATAAGACGGGTATCAGCAAGAGAATTTCCGGCAGCAGCTCCTGATGGTAAAAATATTCTTGTTTTACCCTCCTGAACAGCTGCCGGAAATTCTCTCAATAACGGTTGCCTGTGAAAAGAACATCATCAGGCATTCGAGTGCTGCACCAACTTATTTCGCCACCCCAATCCCAAAAACATCTCTCAGATGCACACTCATAGCCTGTTCCAGGTCATCGGAAGTATGGTAATTGACAGAAAAAAGGGAGTGCCAGACCTCGGAAGACTCCATACAGAGATAGAGGAACGGTTTTTTAGAACAAGGGGCGGTATGAAGCTCAATCCTGTTTATTATATGCTGATATGCATTGACACGCATACTTTTTAAATACCGGAACTTCCCGTCAATACCCGGGAACATCTCACCCGTGGTTAGCTGTTCATAAGGAAATTTATTCCTCATGATCTCTTTAAAGCCCGGCGCGTAACGAAAGCCGCCCATGGATATCCATACGGTCTTTTCCGGGTCTACTGTTTCAAAAAGCTTATCAACAAGCGCTAAATATTCCTCAAGAAACCCGTCATACATAATCACCGGATCAAAATGAAAAGCAAGATAATACCCGGCGTTTTGGGCCTTTACCGCGGCAGTAAGTCTCCGGTCAAGAGAGGCGGCCCCTTCTTCGTACTCAGCAATAGACTTTTCCGTATTCAGGGTCCAGGCCATAACCGCGTTCCCTTTACGGGGAATATTCAGCAAATGGTCTACATTGTCCGATTTGGTCTTAAACTCAACCATAACCGAAGGAAGATCGGCGCAGCCCGAAATAATAGATTCGGCAATCCCCGTAACCTGGTCCATCATAAGAGAGTCGGTAAACTCCCCCGTACCAACCCGGTATATAATATCCCGGGACAAATCGAGATTTTCCCGGATCTCATGCACCACACGCTCAAGATTAATAAACTGGGTAATACCAAATGTATTTAAGTAGGAATTAAGAAAGCAGTAGGTGCAATTGTACAGGCAGTCGAAACAGGTATTAATAAGATAATAATTGCAGCAAATAACATTCCTGGACCCGGGGCATTGCTGAAAGGTCCTGCCCTTGAACTGCTTTAAAATAAGCACTTCCTTTGAGCTCACCCCGGCCTCACGAAGCGAATCAATCTCCCGGCCAAGAGCGTCCTCATTGTCGAATCCCAGGATCTTTTTCCCCGAAAGCGCGCGAAACCGCGACACCATAGGATTTTCAGCATCATGGAGATCAAAGAGAATTATTTTTATATCATCAATCCGGATCATAACAGATGGAGTCATCAACAATAAAGGTCGGTTCGGTTCGGGGGGCACGGTTAAAATACTTAACCAGCAGCACCTGGTTTCCCCTGTCACTAAAACGGATAACATCAAACTGCTTTTTAGCGACCAGGAGGCCTCTGCCGTGAGGAGTAAGATCCGCGTTAACATCATCAGCCGTCATATCCATGATCACCTCATGATCAAAACCGTTACCTTCATCGGAGATCCGGTATGCCACGCGGTCATTATTCAGAGTATACTCAATAGAGACCAACCTGTCATGATACCGGGGATCTTTTTGCCGGGCATTGATAATTTCCAGGTAGGTCCCGTCCAGCATGGCTTTGGTTTTTTCTTCAAAATGAAGGTTCAGGTTCCCGTGCTCAATGGAATTAACCAGGACTTCCCGGATAGCGATCCGAATGAGGGACACCCTGGACGGTTCCATGAATTTATTCAGGTTCCTGGTTAACCGGTGACTGAGAAACTCGGTATTACTTAAATAATTGTTAATACTATAGGTAAACTTTTCCGTATCCAGGAATTGCCCAATAATATCTTCAGTAACAACAGAAGCCTTGCCCAGGATCTCAACAGTGCCTTCATACTCGGTATATTCAAGTTTTACCGACATATCTTTCGGCTCCCTGGTATACTTGGTACGAAAAGTAGTCTTTAAAGAAATACTGTCATTGTCGGCTCTCAGATCGCGAATATAATCCATAACCATTCTTCTAAAAATACTGTTCTTTTCATCACCGATATTATAAACAAAATCGAAAAAACTATTGCCAAGCACTTCTCTTTCTTTATAGCCCAGGTGGCGTTTCATGGCCCTGTTGGTCGTTAAAAAATTAAGATCCGCGTCCAGGGAGAAAATAATATCGCCCGAATTCTCCACCAGGTGCCGGTATTTTTTCTCAGTCTTTTCCAGCTCCTGTTTCATCATATTAATTCCTTCAGCCAGGCCAAGGGAAAGCAGCACAACCTGGCAGGCGGCGCCCAGCTGGAAACCATAGGCGGTAATAAAAATATCCGGAACCAGGGCAAAGGCAAAGAGGATATAAACAAAAGCCCCCAGAAGGAACAGGAGAAACGCGAAAACAAAGAATTTAGCCTGCCGGTTATTTTTCACAAACGCGAGATAAGTAATATACGGAAAAGAGAAAAAGATAAAAAGAGCGCACAGCAGTACCATAGAAATAATTCCAATATGGTATTTTGCCGTAACCAGGGAAATAGAACCAACAACTAAAGAAAGCCCTAATATACCCAGGAGAATCTTGTCCACAAGCTTGCTCGCTTTTCGAATAACAAGAAAACGCCTCACAAATACAATACAGGCAGTCAGGGTAAGACTCGTAATAAGAGGAAGACTGTTATTTGCCCACCAGGGAGACCCGGGCCAGAGATACTGGAACGAAAGCCCGTTAAGGCTCATTACAAGGATAACAAAAGCTAAAATGTACACAATGTAATACAGAAAATTAACATCCCGGATCAATATATATATGCAACAATTATAGACCAGGACCGTTAATAAAAAACCCAAATAGAGCCATAATAGAGGCGACTCATATTTTCGATATTCTTCAAAAGCCCGGGGAGACCAGATTTTTAAAGGAATGTTCATAGTGCCCTGGGATTGAAAACGAAAATAATACGTTGAGCCGGAATTTGCAGCTGTAGTTTTGGGAAAAACAAATGTTCTATGCTCAAACTGGCGTTGAGAGAAGTTTAAACGGTCTCCGCTTTCATAGGTATCATAGGTTCCGTCATTATGAAGCGTAAAAAGAGTAATATAATCAAGAAGGGGATAATCTAATTGCAGTATCCAGTCCAGAGAATGAGCAGAATCATTCTTAACGGAAAACCGTACCCAGTAAACAGAGTTAGTATATCCGAAATGGAGGTTCTCTTTATGAGTCTTTTGCCATTTATCTTTATATAGTTCTTCATTATCCAGGAGTTTCTGCATGGAAACGGCCCCGGATGCGTCTTCCAAAAATTCCAGGTACGGACCAAGATTCACTTTAGTATGAGTCTCATTAAGTGAAACAGGACCAGCCATAAGCAGGCTTGTTGAAAAACAGGAGATAATAATCAGGAAAAGGTATCTCAAACGAAAAACCCCATCAGTTCTATAGTATTCAAAATTTAAGAATTATTATTTTTACATTTATATTTAAGTCAATACATATATAAAAAGATGTTTGTTTTTTCAAAAAGTGCTCTATTAACGGTTACTTTTCTTTCACTGGCAATAAAAAATAGAAGGAAGCGCCCTTACCGGTTTCGGATTCTACCCAGATAGAGCCGCCATGGTGTTCAATTATCTTCTTTACAATGGCAAGGCCAATTCCGGTCCCTTCGGTTTCAACTTCATTTAAGCGGTTAAATTCCTGGAAAACAAGCTCATGATCCTTTTTGTCAATTCCAATACCATTATCTTTTACGTAAAAACGGTAAAATTTTTCATCATGTTTATGAGCCCCAATTTGAATTATTGGTTTTTCCTGGTCTCCTTTAAATTTCATCGCGTTGCCAATGAGATTGTCGAAAATCTGTAAAATCCGGCCTTTATTCGCGTAGGCTTTTGGCAGAGGAGTACATATATCAAGGACAATGCCGTTTTTGTCCAGCTGCAGCAAAAATCCGCCTTTTACCGTTGCCAGAATCTCTTCTACATCAACCTGCTCTTTCTGTTCCACCACCTTGCCGATGCGTGACAATTCAAGGAGATCCTGAATTAGAGATTCCATACGAAACACATTATCCCGAATCAGTTCCAGGTAATTTTTACCGGTTTCATCAAGAACCTGTTTGTATTTTTTCAAAAGAACCGAGCTATACCCGCCCATAACCACAAGCGGAGCCTTCAGGTCGTGAGATGCCGTATGCACAAAGCTTTCCAGTTCCCGCGTCTTCTCTTCCAACTCCTTGAACAGCAGTTCCCGTTCTTCAATTTCAAGCAGCAGCTTTTCATTGGTTTTATTCAATTTCCTGGTTCGCTGTTTGACCCGTTCTTCCAGCTCTTTATTCAACTCACGGATCTCGAGCGTTACCTGGTCCCGTTCTATCCTGGTACGTAATGAGTCAATGCCAAAGGCAAAGTCATTTGTAAGGTCAACCAGCAAATCGACCTCATCTTCA
Source organism: bacterium (assembly GCA_024224995.1). Next base: position 7,831 of record JAAENB010000463.1, read on the forward strand.
TTAAAGGCTTCAGGGATGTCGGAATAGACCGTGAGCATTCCCATTACCTCGTTCGCGGTTTTAAAGGGTATGGAAACTGCCGATTGGTAACCGCTTTTTATGGCGTTGCTTCTCCAGGGCTTAAAATCAGGATCAGTAAGAATATTCCTGCTCACTGCCGGTTTGCCGGTTCGGATGGCTTTCCCCGACGGCCCCTGCCCCATTTCCGTATCTTCCCAGGTCAGGTTCAAGGACTTAAGATACCCATCGTCAAAACCGGCCTGGGCCAGGGGGCGTATGGATTTCAATTCATCCTGCTCGGCAAAACCGACCCAGGCAAAGCGGTATCCCGCGACATATACCATCAGTTTACAGATATCATTATAAAGCTCCATTTCATCAATAGCCCGGACAATGGAAAGATTGGCTCCGCTATACGCTTTTAATGCCCTGTTTACCCTGAGAAGCCGGTTCTGAGTTCTTTTCATTCTTTTAGCCAGACCGGAAATAACAGCACCAATAATAATAAGCATTGAAGCCCGGATATAATCGGAAGGAGGCGAAGTATCCTGAAAAAAAAGATTAGTTAAAATTAAAAGCAGCGCAAGGAATATTGCCACGAGTACGCCGGATCGCTCCCACCATATTGATGACAATATAATAGGAACATAAAAAAAGTGACTGAATATTGAGTTAGAGTTTAAAACCATGTGGAAATAATAAGTAAGAAGACAGCACGAAAAGAGAAGGAGCACCACAATAAGGATTTTATATTTTTCCTTTTTCTCCAACCTGGTCAGATCAAGATTTTCACTGTCTATGTATTTTTTGCTTTTTACCTCTATCATGTTATACAGACGTTGTCCCCAAAGTTTTACCATAGAAAAGAAAAACAACTTTTTCCACCGAACGTTCCGTTGCTTCTTCAACAATAAGTTTATTCTTATTCAGTTTTATTTCTTCTCCCTTTCGCGGGATCTTTCCCAATTCATAGGTAATATACCCCGCGACGGTTTCAAATCCTTTTTTTTCTATTTCCAGGGAAAAATATTTATTAAAATAATCAATATCGGTATCGCCCCGGAGAAGATACTTTTTGCTGTCCATTTTTGTAATAAGACTTTCTTCCGGATGATCCTCGGTCTGGATCTCCCCAACGATCTCTTCCGCTATATCTTCATGTGTCACCATTCCCGTAACTGCCCCGTATTCATTAACAACAAAGCTTACGGGGATAGCTTTTTCCTGCATCTCCATATACAATTCGGAAATTTTTTTGGTTTCCGGCACGTAATATGGCCTGGTTATAATTTCGGATATTTTCTTTATTCCGGGATTCTTTATAATATCCCGGAAAAATATATACCCGATAATATTGTCAACTCGTCCTTCATACACGGGAATCCTCGAAAATTTTGTTTTAGTAATCAATTCCACAAGATTTTTAACACTACACCCGATATCCACGGAAGTAATATCTATTGTTGGGACCATAACATTATCTGCCGCGATATCCTTAAACGACAGGATCTCCGATATATATGATTGATGATCTTCATCAATTATCCCTTCCTTCTCTCCGACCCTAAATAAAAGATCAATCTCATCACGCGAACGTACCGGCAGCAGGCTTCCTTCTTCAATTTTGAAAAGCTTTTTCAAAAGCCCGGGAATAAATAACGATACCCTGTTCAGGGGTCTTAAAGCAAACATGAGCCACCTGATGGGATATGAAAAAAACATCAAATATGATTCAGCCTTTACTTTTGCCACAACCTTTGGAGAGACCTCGCACAGAAGTAAAAAAACAATTGTCTGTACTATCGTTACGGCAAATTGCTCCCATTCCCCGTTTCGTCCTAATTCTACCGCCACATAGGCAATAAAAGACGTGGCAGCAATATTAACAACATTGTTACCAATAAGAATCATCCCCATAGCATCTTCAATATTATCCAGAATACGAAGAGATCTTCTTGCCCGTCTTTTCCCGCTTTTGGCAAACGATTCCAGCTTGAGCCTGTTTGAAGACACCAGTGCCGTCTCCGCTCCTGAAAAAAAAGCGGAAAGTACTATCAGGATAAATATTATTATCTCATAAATAATAATTGTGTCAATCTTAAAATCAAGCACCTATTTGATAACCTCTATCGTAACGATCCTGTTTTTTTGCACATACTTTATTCGTAAAATAAACTCTTCCACAACGATTGCTTCACCTCTTTTGGGAAAATATCCCAGGGTTTCAATAACATATCCGCCAATAGTTTCCGAATTCGAACTCGAAAGATGAGCTTCAAACATATGGTTAAAATCATCAATCTGCATCTCTCCCCTGATCACGGAGACATGTTCATCGACCTGCCGTATTTCCGTTTTTTTGTCCGCTTTCCATTTGCTGAACTCTTTCCCCATCAATTCGCCCAAAATAACATTCAGAGAAACAACTCCCGCAGTTCCCCCGAATTCATCAACAACAATAGCTATTTGCAGCCCCGAATCCAGGAAATCATTCAACAGGTCGTGCAATTCCCTGGATTCGGGGAAAAAGGCTATTTCCCGGATAAACTTATTTATACTTTTTGCTTTTTTATATCCCAGGAAATACGGAAGCAATTCTTTTGAATCAATCATTCCCACAACAGTGTCGAGATCATCTTTATAAACCGGCGCGCGAATAACATCGGATTCCATAAAAATGGTCATTGCCTCATCAACGCTTGCCCCATATGGAATAAAGACAGCTCTATTCCGTGGAAACATCACATTCGATGCCTCTTTCCTGGAAAACCGTATTACATTTTTTATTATCTTCCCTTCCCCTTTATCAATAAATCCTTCCTCTTCTCCCGTGCTCACCGCCGCTCCCAGTTCATCTGCGGTAATGCTCTCCGTTTCAACTTTGAGGCGGAATATTTTTATTACAATATCAATACAGAAAAGGATGGCAACCCGGATTGGGAAAAAAAGTTTATGGAACAGGTTTAACAGGGGAAAGACCTTGCCGGCTACGGAATTATAGGAATGGATTGAAATAAGTTTGGGGGCTATTTCACATAAGATCACAATAATAGGGGTAACAATGGCTATTGAAATAACATGTCCCCAGTCCTTCCATTGCAGCAACAGAAGCCTGGCTGAGATATTGGAGATCACCAGGTTAACAAAAAGATTGCCGATCAGGATCGTTATGAGAATATTCTGCGGCTGAGACATTGCCGACGCAATACTCTGCTCTTTCTTCTTTCCGGAGAGTGAAAACCGGTGCAAGTCCGGTTTTTTTAAAGAAAAAAGAGCTGTTTCCGATCCCGAAAAAAATGCCGACAGGATCGTGCATAGCACAATAATAAGAACCTGGTATATGCTTACATTGTGAACGTCCATTTATGGAAAAAGCTCTGCTTCTTTGATCTTTAAAATCTTCGCGCACTTCTTTTTAAATCTACTATTCGGTTTCTGCTGCCCCTTTTCTATTTTCGAAAGAAAAGACGGAGAACATCCGATCAATTTCGCAAGCTCATACTGTTTGATTCCTTTTCCTTTTCTTACATTCCAGAGCTTGTTATTCAGGCTAGTGTTCACTGTTTCAATATTTTTTTTATCGATCTTTTTGGGAAACAATTCCGGAACCGTTACTTTCAAATACCGGGCGCATAAATCCTTAAACCGTTCCGTAGGATTCTGGAGCCCTGTTTCAACTTTACACAAATAAGATGGTGATACACGGAGATCCTTTGCCATATCGTACTGTTTTATCCTCATCTTCCGCCTAAAATATGGGATCATGTTCTTCAACGAAATCTCTCCTCAAGTGTTTTCAGGAAAAGACTAAATTTCCTGTTTCATATCAAGCCTGACATTGATCGTAAAGGTCTTTTCCGATTTATTTCCCGCGAAATCGTGGGTAATTACCGTAATAGTATTGTCGCCTTCCAGGTAACGTACTCCCTCTACTTTATAATACCCTTTTTCATCAATCAGTGATTCAAAGGGTTTTCCCGCAACAGTCAGTCCCTGCTCGGAAAAACCAATATTTTTAAAATCTACGGCAAGGGCCTGCTTCCGGTTAAAGAAAACCGTAAGCTTATAAATCCCCAGCCGTTCATTTCCTGAAATAGTATCTACAATCTTGATCAACAAAGGATAATGTTTGGTTAACCGGATATTGTCGGCATTATTTTTTATCATAATATATTTATCATTAATATGAAAATACAGATCACCAATTTCAGGGGCTTTTTTATCTTCAAATTGAGGCAGTACCATATACGGATTTACCGATTCTTTCTTTTTAAGATCCAGGATAGAAAAATGAAGATGCTTGCCGCCGGAATGCCCGCTGTTCCCTATAAGCCCGGTCACCTCTTTTGGGGTACTGAGCTTTTTGGAACTCACTCCCCTTAAAAGATGCATATAAACAGAATACATATCCTCGGAATGCTTGATTACTTTATAATTTCCCCCTCCCGGCTCATTCTCCAGGGGAAAGATCGATTTATCCCAGTAATAAAGCAGCTCCCCTTTTTCAATGGGGTATATTTTGTCATCACTACAAATAAGATCAATCCCATCATGAAAATGATCCCCTCTTGATTCCCCAAAAGTTGAAGTAAGCTTTCCATTCTCTACGGGCCACCTGAAAGAGGTGGTGGAGAGGATGAGCGCCAATAGGGCTATGTACACAATAATTCTGTCTTTCATTCTTCCTCTTACAGAAACTAAATTTTGAAACAGGGCCTGTTCCCGAAAATCTTACCCGGGGCTCTGCTCTGTCCACGGGGTTGAAACCCCGAGCTACAACTCGTCGCCCCGCTGGGGCTATTCTGTCTTGGGTCAGCTTCAACCAATGATCAATCAATGCCCTGCGGGCGGTTCGGTCCCATACCGGAAACACCCCGGAGGGGTGTAGTCATGTAGCCCGGGGTTTTTAACCCCGGGAGACAGAGCAAAGCCCCGTGCTAAATCCCCTGGCAGAAACCGATCCATTTAGAAAAACAGTTTCTTACGTATTTTTCCCGGCCCTGCCGGGTCCGCACTCTCAAGAAACTAAATTTTGCTAGTACGCAGGCATGGAAGCATGGGCTCTTTGGATTGCTGCGGAACTCGCTCCGCTCAAACAGTCCTCACAACCCAAAGAGCCCATACTTCCACGCCATATGCAGCTCGCAATACTACCTACTGCACCCCAGGAGCCGCTTCCTCTTTCTTCTCATGAATTTTGCAATAATCGCCCGGTTCTGTTCCGGCGTAGTACAACTGCCCTTCCGAGACTACGGGGCACTCCCCCTGATTAGCTACCATTCCCGATTCAATACAGATATTCTCCCTGGTAAGTCCTTCCTCAGGGACCGGGAAATCGGGAGGTGGTGTTTCCCGGAATATTGTCGATATATAATCCGCCCAGATTGGTGCCGAAACCGATCCGCCGGCTCTTCCTCTTCCCAGGGAAATAGATCCTGCTTTGTTTCCAACCCATACGGCTGTAACCAGTTGTGACGTATACCCTACAAACCAGGCATCATTAAAATTGGTACTGGTTCCGGTTTTTCCTGCTATGGGAAATTTAATATTCCTTGATTTGGCCGACCAGTAGGCAGTACCTCCCTTTTCAAAGACACCTTTCATTATGCCGACAATAACAGCTGCGGCCCGGGGGTCAATAATTTTCCCTAAACTCTTTCTCTTTTCTTCCAGTTTTTGAAGAACCTCTTCTTCATTATTCCAGATAATATTTCCGCTATAATCTTTAACAAATTTTATCCCGTATGGAATAATATAATCTCCCCCATTGGCAATGGAGCAATGAAGACGGCAATTTTCTATTGGAGAAAGTTCATAGGTTCCCAGTGCCATAGACAGGGTTTTCATAAACCTTTTCTTCATCCCGCTGCTGTCCAGGTCGAGCCCATTGCTGAGGATATCAAACAGCTTGTCGTACCCGGTCTTGTCGAGAACCTTTACCGCAACAACATTTACCGATTTTCTCAAAGCCTCACGGACTATCATTTTCCCCGCGTACTTCTTGGAATAATTCCGGGGAGACCATTTTCCATACTTAACCTTTTCATCAACAAAAACCGTTGATGGAGTAATGTCTCCATTTTCAATAGCAGAGACATACATAATCGGTTTAAACGATGATCCCGGCTGCCGTCTCCCCTGGCTCACACTATCATTCTGATTCTTAAATGAAAATTCCGAGCCTCCCACATAGGTAACAATCTCCCCCGTGGCAGGATCTAACGCGATCAGGGCTCCTTCTATATTTTCTGACTTTTCCTTTTCTTTTTTTGCTTTTGCCTTATTTCGTATTTTTTTTGCTTTGTCCGTATGATATTTCCGCTGTTTGTTAACTCCCGCTCTCAGGGCCTTAAGTCCAACATCCTGTTTGTTGGCATCAATAGTTGTATATACGCTTAAGCCCCCTTTCTTTACTGCTGTTTCTCCAAATTTTTTTACCAGCTTCCTTCTAATCAGTTCATTAAAAAAAGGAGCCCGGTTTACCCGGTAGGAACTCTGAACAAAACTGCCAATTAAAGAAGAAATTGTTTTCCCCTTTTTATCATATTTTACATCCCACTTGCTAAGAAACTTTTTATACTGGTAATCCGCTTTTTTCTGGTTTACAAAACCGGCGTCTACCATGGATTTTAGTATTCTTTTGGTTTTTTTTACGGAATTGTCTAAATTTGAAAGTGGTGAATATCTTCTTGGACTGGAAATGGTTGCCACAATCATTGCGCATTCCGATTCATTAAGGGTCTTTACGGATTTTCCAAAATACATCTTTGAAGTCGATTCCACGCCGTAGGCGCCCTTGCCAAAATATATCAGGTTAAGATACATGGAGAGTATATCCTCTTTATCGTACTTCCGTTCAATCTCGTGGGCGCAAAAGAGTTCATATATTTTACGCTTAAGACTCCTTTCCATCTTGGTAAAAAGGACCTTGCTCAATTGCTGGGTTATGGTACTTCCTCCCTGGGCAATGCGGAGGCTTAGAATATTTTTTATCATGGCCCTCACAATCCCCATATAGTTTACTCCCTTATGGTTGTAAAACTCCCTGTCCTCGCTGGCGATTACCCCCTTTTTGATCCACTGGGGGATATAATCAAAGGGAACTATTTCTCTTTTTTGTTCAAAAAACTCTCCTATAACCTCATTATTCCGGTCATAAATCCGTGTTGGAATATCGACAACTTTTGCCGAAACATCTATATCACTATAACTGTATACATATCCCTTTCTCATTTCCTCCGTACGGTCTATAAGCTTTTTATAGCTGGCAAGCCTGGTAAGGGCCATATCTTTGTCCCCCTGCCAGGTCATATATACATAAAAGACATAACCGCCAATAAGTAACGCACTAACAAACGGAATATATACAAAAACGATCAATTTGTGCGAAAATATCCACTTAAAAATCGCCTTCAATACGTTAAGTATGGTTCTTAATATCTTCATTAATATATCCATTGCTCTACTCCCTCAAAGTCTGCTCTATCAAATTTTGTCAATTTATTTCACTTTATTGAATACCCCGGGCCGGGAAAAAAGTCAAGAGCAAAACACTAAAAATTTTGTCTTGTTTTTCCCTGAGAAGCCGGGGTCAGGGATGCTATTGGTAAGTATACGCTATTACTCAGGAAGCCCTTCCGGTTCAAAATTCTGTTTTTGACCTTCAAGAACATAATCGGCAATCATTCGTATCAAAAAATATCCAAAGCGGGGATTCTGATAATAGAGCTCCTGTACTTTATTCCTGGTAATAGAAAAGATATTCGAATCCGTAGCACATACGGCGCTGGCTACCCGTTTATTATTCTCGGCAAATAGCCCGACCTCACCAAAGATACGCCCTTGATCTAATACTTTGCCAACTTCCGGAAACTGTATAGACCCTTCCCGGATAAAAAACATCCGGTTGGCCTCATCTCCCTTGCGGAAAAGGGTTTCCCCTGCCTTATAGTTCTCCTCTTTCATAAAAGGGATAAGATAATCAATTGTATCATTATCTTTGGCTTCATTGACCTTCTTAATAAGGCTCATCATCTGGTACAAACGAAGAATATTCATGGGCAGCAATAAAACGTGGAGTATTAAAATAACGTAAACCTTGTCAAATACCCCGTATTGAATTCCCAGTAAAGCATACGTAATAAACGTAAAATTACTCACAATTGCCATAATCCTGAGAGGGATCATGGTTTTCATAAAAAAAGAGCTAAAAACAAAGACCGACGCAATGCCGGCTACAATCTGCATAACCATAGTATATACTCCTCTTTATATTAAAAGTCAAGACCCAAACAATACAATTTTCCTGAGCGACTTAAGCTCCTCATCAGTCATTGCCTGAGAGGAATTCCTTTTTTGCCCATCCAGAACATAATCTGCAATTATCCGTACCACAAAATACCCAAAACGCGGATTCTGAAAATAAAGCTCCTGAACCCTATTCCTGGTAATATAATATATATCCGAATCCGTAACGCAAACAGCGCTGGCTACACGCGTATTATCACCGGCAAACAGGCCAACCTCTCCAAAAATACGTCCTTTTTCCAATATTCTGCCAACTTCGGGAAACCGTACAGATCCATCCTGGATAAAAAACATACGATCGGCCTCATCTCCCTTACGGAAAAGGACATGACCGGCCTTAAACTTCTCTTCTTTCATAAAAGGAATGAGATAATCAATGGTATCATGATATTTGGCTTCATTGACCCTTCTAATAAGAGTTGTAATCTGGTACAGTCGAACAATATTCAGCGGCAATAATAAAGAGTGGAGTATCAATATAGGATATACTTTGTCAAATATTCCGTACTGAATTCCCAGCAAAGAATAAGTAATAAACGTAAGATTACTAACAATAGCAATAATCCTGAGCGGGATCATTGTTTTCATAAAAAAAGAACACAAAACAAAAACCGACGCGATGCCGGCTACAATCTGCATAACCATAGTATATGATTCCTGTTTATATTAATTTAGATTAATTTATACCAATTATATCACTATTCTGCAATTCTTTTTTTTAAAGCTCTTTCAATAGCCTCAAGATCGCCTCCGCTAATAAAGATTCCATTGTCCAGGTAAAAAGCAGGCACTCCATCAACTCCCAGGGCTTCGGAAACAGCAACACTCTTTTTCAACAGTTTCTTCCCCCTGGCGCACTGGTGTTTCTCAGCACTTTTCTTCTTCTTCCACTTTATATTATTATATTTGTCCAGATCAAACCCCCGGCAAATGGCTTCAATACTTTTCCGGTTCCCCTTCTCTCCGTGAACCGGGTATAATACGGTCTTTATTGTAACTCCGTACTTACGGGCCAGCGCTTTAATTTTATCCACAATATCATGACAATAGGGACAGAGAGGCCCAACAAACATGTATATGACATACCCTTTTTTCGCTTTCGGTTCATAGGTAAAGGCAACCGATTCATTAAGGGCTTTCAGGTGCTCCTTAAAAATGACCTGTTTCGCGGCATCAATACTATTCTTTGTTATTTCATTTTTGTCCCGGTACATATCCCCTGCCAGGATAAAATCCTTGCCCGCGTACAGGGGGACTAACCTGTTCCGAACCCGCACTATCACCTCACACATCCCATTAACCGGCCGTTTCGACGCGATCGTTATTTTTGAGATTGCAACATGTTTTTTAATAAACGCGGTATCCACTGCTGCGCAGAGATCTTCCGATGCCGCTCCTTTAATAGAAGAAATTCCGATTATTGGAACCACTATTAATAATAAAAAGAAAAAAAGCTGTTTCTTCATGTCCGTAACCTTTATAGTCATTAAAGTAAAAATATTAATATTTCGATAATATATAAAACAGTGTTTACTTTAGTATAGAAGATTTGACAACACATTTATTTACCATTGTATAAAAAAACGAGTGAACATTTTTAAGAAAGTTCTTGAAATATTTTCTTGACTTTATTAATATCACAAAAATAATTAATACAAACTATATTACACTATAAAAAAGAGGATTTCCTATGAAAAAAATCATCCTGATGCTGGTTTTATCAGCTTTTTTTATTTCACCGGAACTCATGGCCAATGAGAAATTAACATGCAAAAAATATGTTGGGCATTTCAATGAATGGAAAATTTCGGTTTTCTATAACGAAAAGGGAAAAATGGAAATCGGTGTTGAAATGGGAAATTCCGTAGGAAGTTTCTCTACACTGGGAACCTATTATATTAAAGAAGACCGGATCGACTTTTATCACCGAGGCCGTCTTCGTACCGTTGATTACAATAAAAAAGGATCAAAAGGCTTAAAAGGCTCTCCATACAGTTTCGACCTGGGAAAAGAAAGAAAAAGGACCATTAAACTCAAAGAAGATAAATCCTTCGCAAAAGAATGCGGAAAATAGAGTTAAATCTCCAGAAAAGCGAGGCAGCCCACCCTCGCTTTTCTTCTTCTTTTTATTTATCCACCCATTTAATACTATCATAATTCCATATTCCCTCTTTAGGCAGCTTTGTTTTCCATCTTTTTATTATTTCCGTATTTGCCAGGTTAACATCCTGAAACACTGTACCGGTAAAATTGGCTCCCAGGGTTACAACTCTCTTTACGGCATGGGAGTCCAGGTTTGCTCCCAGTTTGTTCAATTTTTTAATATGTTCCGTATCAAGACCGGCCGCTCCAAAACGGGAATCGCTAAAATCCCCCCCACGCAGCTGCGTATTAACCAGGTTGGCTCCACGAAAATCGACTCGTTTGGCTCTTACATCCTTCATAATGGCATAGGTAAAATTTACCCCCAGGGAATATGACTTTGACAGGTCAAGTCCTGTTAACCGGGCATGAGAGAACCGGGCTCCCACAAGATATGCTTTGCTAAACCCGGTATCTATTATTAATGCCCGGGTAAAATCCGCCCCTGCCAGGTTGCTGAAGGTAAAAACTCCACCTGTCATTTGCATGTTAATAAAAACTGTTCCTGTCATTTCCGACCGTTCAAATGTACTATTTTGTATTGATGTCCCGGTAAAATCAGTTTCAGCAACATTGGAAAAGGAAAGATTGACGCCGGAAAGAACCGCTTTTTTAAACCGGGCTCTTTTAATAACGGAATGACTGAGATTGGTTTCAGTGAGCGCGGCATTATTCAGAACCGCATTGTTCAACCGTGAATCGAATAATGTTACGTTTTTAAGAGTTGCCTGCTGCAGGTCGGCACCATTCAGTTTAGCCCCGGTTAAATCCGAATCCAGGATTTTAGCCCCTGTAAATGCTGTTCCCGAACAATTGGTAAATTTTAACGTGCTCGAAGTGATCCGGGCTTCGTTAAAATTGGCAAAAGCAAGCCGGGCATTGGTAAAATCTACCCTGTCAAATTTCGCCTTTTCCAGGTTAGCCCCGGTGAGGTCTATATGCCGCAGATCAAGTCCTTTAATCTCTACTCCCGACAGATCGGCCCCATGGAGCCTTTTTTCCCCACGGAGAAGTTTATTGTAATGCGTTTTATTATATGAAAACGCGGGGGTGATAAAACCTGCGCAGAAAAAAAACAAAATAAAGGATTGTATGCCAATAATGCTTTTCATGCATATATTAATACTATAGGAGACTCCTCTCTGTCAATTAAAAATCCATATATTTTTTCACTTAAAATGAAACTTGACATTATAACCGGCAATATTATGACTAATCAGACCGTATCCCGTATTGGAGAATCAAAAATATATGAAAAAAAACCTGAATCACCCCTATAAAAAAGCCGCCAACCATGCAATTACAGTGCTTTTCTTCTATATAACAGCAATAATAGCATCCATTTCCATTGGAGACTTAACCCCGGATAAATCCGGCTGGTTTACTCAAAATTTCTTATATGCCGATGAAAAAGGAGAGAAAGGTGACCAGGGCGATCAGGGCGAAACAGGCGAAAAAGGTGACCAGGGCGAAAAAGGCGACAAGGGAGACCAGGGCGAAAAAGGCGACAAGGGAGACCAGGGCGAAAAAGGCGACAAGGGAGACAAAGGCGAAAAGGGTGAAAAAGGCGATAAGGGCGATATAGGCGAAAAGGGAGAAAAAGGCGATAAGGGCGATACAGGCGAAAAGGGAGAAAAAGGCGATAAGGGCGAAAAGGGCGATCGGAGTGAAAAAGGAGAAAAAGGTGATAAAGGCGATAAGGGCGATAAGGGCGATATAGGCGATATAGGCGATATAGGCGAAAAGGGGGAAACAGGCGACAAAGGCGAAAAGGGAGAAAAAGGCGATAAGGGCGATACAGGCGAAAAGGGCGAAAAAGGCGATCGGAGTGAAAAAGGAGACAAAGGCGACCGGGGCGAAAAAGGCGATAAGGGCGATACAGGCGAAAAGGGCGAAAAAGGCGATCGGAGTGAAAAAGGAGAAAAAGGCGACCGGGGCGAGAAAGGCTTCAAAGGAAACAAAGGAGATAAAGGAGATCAGGGTGACCCGGGAATTACAGCCTATGAAATTGACGAATTAAAAAATATTTCCACTGCCAATGACAAACAGGACGATACAATATACGCCCTTACCCGTTCTCTTGACGGCCTTACTGCAAAATTAAAAGAATCGAGCGCAATGTACTCAAAACAGAACTTCCGGTTAATGGACCTTCAAAAAGACCTGTATAAATTGGATACCCGGGTAAACAGTTCTGTTAAAACGAGCATTAAACTAAACAATGAACAGGACCGCTCAATATCGGAAATATTAAAATCAATTTCGAACCTGGATACCATAATTACTGCAACCGTAAAAAAGAATAAAAAACAGGTCGAAGCCATTGAGGAAATGAAAATAGCAACCGAATCCCTGAAAGTGCTCATCAACAACCTGGCCCAAAAAGATAACACCCTGTCGAATTCCATCTCCACGGTAAAATCACTTATTGGGCAGGTCACAGAAGCGTCCAATACAAATAAAACAGACAATACCAGGCAGGATACATACATTGGAGTTATTAAAAATGAACTGCTCAAACTGCAAAACCGGGCGACCCGTTTTAATACACAGAACATTGAGCAGGAGAATAAAATAGCAAACCTGAATACTTTCATTGGGAAACTCGAAACCTTGATTGCGCAAGGTTCCAAAAGAAGAGAAAAACAGGACGGTACAATTACAGAAATAAACGATCGTATCGATAAGGTAAAACGATCTATTAAAGATGCCAACAAAAGGATCACGAAAGAAAATGAGTCTATTGTCGATATCAACAAAGCCATGGGAAAACTCGAGCTCCGCATTGATGACGAGAAGAGTAAAAGCGATAAACAGGACGAAAGCCTTGTTATATTCCAGACCAGCCTTGCAAAGGTAGAAGCATCTATTGCCGATTATAGTAAAGAAAATAAGAAACAATACATTGCCATTGACAAGAACACCTCTCTTAATGCTTCACAAGACAGCCTGATAGACAAAAACACCTCTCTTAATGCTTCACAAGACAGCCAGGTAGACAAAAACAAGAGAGTCAATACACGGCAAACACGAAAGATCGGCGAAGTAACACGGATGAATTTCATTCAGAACAGGAATATAATCGAAAACCGGATAGCGATTAGAAAAAATAAAAAAAGCCGGGAGAATTTCTATACGGTTAAAGATAAAAAGAAAATTCTCTCCGCAGATGAGCTGAAAATTTCCGGCAGAATCACCACCGGTTCTCTTGTTCTTGGAGCACTTACCGTAAAAACCCGGGAGGTAAACAAGGTGGATGTTTCGGGAGCAGGGATCATCTTCGCGAAAAATGTTCAAACAGTAAACGGCTTTGCCCAGGGCGCCCCCGGGCAAATGCTCTATTTGTTCAACATAGGAAAGAGGCCCACGACTATACGAAACAGCTCCCCAAAAGGAATTCAACGAATAACGCTCCTGGATGGCGATTCCATGGAACTAAAGCCCAATAAAAGTATTTTATTTATATACGACGGCAGCACATGGAGGATTTTTACTCCTCAATAAGTTGAATATGGGGGGTGTCAATTCTGATGGGAAAATTGAATCTTACCCGATAATTTCTTCCTCCCATTTTTCAGTCTCAGAGGAAGCCGACTCCTCTTTGGGAGAGTCGTAGCAAGGGCTGGTTTTTGAAAAAGAGAGACGTTGCGTGCAACGCCTTTACGGGTTGGTTTTTTCAGGGGTTCCGGAAAGGGCTGGTTTTTGAGAAAGAGAGACGTTGCGTGCAACGTCTTTACTGGCTGGTTTCTGGCCAGGGTTATGGAGATTTCGAGGAGGGGCGCATCCCCAAAGGGGGGGGGCAAGAGTTTTTTAAAATGAGCCAATTTCAGCCCGGGGTTTTAACCCCAGAGGGCAGCAGAGCAAA
>JAAENB010000464.1 GCA_024224995.1 bacterium
CGTTCCGGAATCATTACTGCCTGAACCAAATTAGCAGCTGACCCTGCCGGACCGGGCAATATAGCCATGAACCGGTAAAATTTTCTTTACAAAAGATACTAAAAATGTTACAAACATACTAAATTTTAATAAAGTACAGGAGGCTGCTATGAAAAAGTTTTTGGTATTGTTTTTTCTTCTTGCTTCTATTGGTGTTTTGTTTGCCGGTTATACTTACTACGGTTATACTGTAACCATTAACCAATCTCCGGATGGTTCGGGCTGGGCCAGGGGTGTTTTGTCAACGGTACGAAATTCGTCAAATACTGTTGAGTATATTAGCTGCGGGTATACCAGCAACGACTTTGTTTCTTGCTCTGCCCGAGATTCCAGCTACAATTTTGTGGCTGCCTGGACATCTGATGCTTCAATGGCTAAAGTTGTTCAAGGAATGGGGGATAACACTTCAGTCTACTTTCAATTTGACAGTGCCGGTACACTGACCTATCTTTCCATCGAGCGCAGTTCAAAGTATCTGCCCTGACAAACCAAACAAAAAAACCGGCTGTCGGCAAAGACAGCCGGTGCAAACAGGGAGCGCCCTTTCCGGAATCCCTGAAAAAACCAACCCGTAAAGGCGTTGCACGCAACGTCTCTCTTTCTCGGAAACCAGCCCTTTGCAGATGAAGGGGGAGAGTTTTTACAAAAAAGCCAATCTAAGCCCGGGGTTTTAACCCCTGGGGCAGCAGAGCAGAACCCCGGATAATATCTTCGAGAACAGGCTCTGTTTATAAATTAGTTTCCCAGAGCTATGGGGATTTCTCATAGCGTGGGGTTTCAACCCCACGTTATGAAGAAGGCCCGCTTCTAGATTTTAGTTTCTTAAGAGTGCAGACCTGCGAGGTAATTCGGTACGCGTACGGGCAAGGCGTGCCGTGCCCTACACGGTTCAAGAGCCTATTCTGTAACAGGAAGTTCGCGCAACGAGAGTTATGTAATATCAAAAGATGCCAACGGAATATGGGAGGTCTACTACAGTGAAAGATTGTACGGTTTTTGAAAATTGTCCCTGGCTTGTGCGACAGTCCCGCTGAATTATAAACCCGCGCTTTTAAAATCTAACTATTTATTTATATCATTAATAACTATATCTAAAAGCTTGGAATGACCCTTAAATTTTTTTGTTACTTCTTTATATTTTTGCATTTGCTCATCATCCAATGTCCAGTCACGCAATCCATCAATAATAATCTCAACTAAGTCACCTTTCGCATCTTTTAATATTTCCATAAACCTGTTAAATAAACTTGTTTGGGGCACTGAAATAAGGGATTCAATCAGACGGTTTCCGGCCTCTTCGTCGAGAGAAGGGATTTGATCAAAACAATCGTCAATCTTCCCTTTTTCACATATTTTTTCAACATATTCACTAGCAACCTCAGAATAATAATCCCCCCATGCATCCATTCCAATATCTTCATCTGTTACAAGATCTATTAATTTATCTATTTCGGACATATTAACTCCTTCTATTAAAAATTATTTTTATAGTGGGTAAGCACTAACAATTTTTCCACCTCTTAAAATTACTTCCATTAATATACCTCTTACTTTTCCTGTTAATTTTATAGCACCACCAGTGGCTTTGCTTGTCAAGGGATTATTTGCAACATCTTCAACAGCTTTAATGATAAATTTTTTAGACCAGCCTTTTGGAAAAAGTGTGGATGCAGGTGATTTTATTTTTGAAATTCTTCCATCAGGTAATTTCTTGATATATTTTATGATTTCACATGATGGATTTTTAGCGGATCTGCCAATAATTTCTGTTACATACTCCGGATGGTCTATAATTCCTCTAAAGTGTCCCCCAATCACTTTCGTTTTTGCCGGATTTGATTGTTGGCCCCATAATATTTTATGACTCATTTTTCTACTTACTTTATAAAGTTTTCCGGTTAACTTCATAAATATATGAGTAATCAGGTACTTGATCTTAAGTAGTATATCATCCAGTTTGCCCTTAAGCCCCTTAAAGAGTTTCGATTTTCCAAATGCTTGTATGGCCCCTCTTACTCCTTCAATAATCTTGCCAAAAAGAATTTTAAGCTTACTCAGCGCAAATTTAGCAGCTTTTATCCCCCTACCAACAGTTTTGCCAATAATACTTGTTACAGTTTTCATAGCGGCTTTAACCGGACCCCATGCGGCGCCAGCGCCGGAAGTAAGAATCGCGATTAGTACAACGAAGACAATAGAACCGGATACTTCTCCCATAATGCTGCCCAATTCTTTATCCATATCTTTTTTGTTTTCTTTAAAATATTTTACGAGTGATCCTGTAATCCCTCTGCCTGCTTTTTTTCCTATTTCCAGGTTGAAACTTGAAAATGATTTAAGGGTATCAATAAGAAGACTGGTTGCTTTACCGGCTTTTATATCTTCCAGTATTTTTTCAACTGTTTCTTTCCCTCCTTCTACTAAGCCGCCTTTTATACTATTAATTTGACTGGTAATACTCGCTAAATCTTTTGCTGAAAGTCCTGAAATTTTCCCTACCAGGTCTCCAATGAAATCGGCAGTTTTCCTGGCCATACCCGGGAGTTCGTAAAGGAGTATAAAATCACCAAAAAATCCTTTTAAGAATCCCCAAAAATAGGCTTTCATATATTCCCAGCTGGTTAGAGCTTTTGTTACATTTACTATTATTTTCCACAAATTTTTAACTTTTACTTCACTCATTCGCTGGAGAGAGCCGATTAACATTCCTTTCATGAATTTAGCCATAAAACCTAATCCGACTATAGGGACAAAATTGATGTCCGGAGTATGCTCAATCGTCCAGGCTAAAGCCCTTAAACTTCCTGAGTATATTGAATTACCAAAATCTGAATCTCGCTGCATTATACTGGCTGCGAAACCATTCCCTTGCTGCACCACATGAGTCAACTCATGTGCCATAAGCCTCTTCCCTTTGGTCGTCTCGGGCGAGTACTCGCCCTTCGCAAAAAAGATATCCTTCCCTGTGGTAAAAGCCCTGGCATTGATAGCTTTACTCAGCTGATTGGCCTTATTGCCCGTATGAATACGTACACCGCTAAAATCACGGTTAAACCTGGCCTCATAATACCTGCGATCCTGAGAGGAGATAGGCTGCCCGCCCCCTTTCATATTCCGAATGCCCGACTCAACACCGGAATCAACCGCTACGGAGTATCCCGAAGATCTCTTGCGCTGAATAGCCAGGTTAAAGGACTTTGTTTGGATATCGGCATCGGACATGGAGATTACAGATTCTGCAACCCGGTCGGCTTCCTGCTCATACACGTCATCGGGACTGCCGACCGTAAGTTTGGTCTGGACTTCTGCCTTTGCTCCTCGAAGCTCTGACCAGGTCGCGGGGGACTTTGCCTGTATCAGCTCCCCAATAACCTTTTTAGCATCTTCCTGTTGTGAATTGTTGATTTCTCTCTGTAAAAGGTCGGGCTGAATTACACCGGAAGTTATTAGATGTTCCACTCCCCTGTTCCCTATGGACCTTTGCAGTTGCATGATAAAATTAACCGTGGGATCGGCCTCAATCCGGGGCTTTGTCCTTTGTTGTGCCTTTCTTTGAATTTTTGACTTATCATTCTGTCTCACCGGCTTGTGAAGGCCGGTATTATTTTCGTTTTTCATGGCTCAACTCCCGGTATTATGATAAAAAAGGCGGCACAAAAGCATCCCCCGTGATGATGTCCAATAAAGAACTGTTACTTGTGAAAAGGCAAACTTTCTATTTTATGAGTTTTGACTTATTTTTTTAGCTATGTATACACGTATTACTACTCTTAATTTTAATGGATAATAATAGAAAAAGCAATAATTTTTTTTCCCAATATGGGAAAGGAAATAAAGATGTCTGTTAACTTTCACCCTCTTTAAAAGAGCTCTGAGGTGCGGAATAAGAAAAAATTTGCCCTTTTATAAGTTAAAAATATACTTGTTATATAGAAGAAAAACAATTTAAATACTGGTAAACCCTGGTAAATGAAGCGTATTTATTAAGTAAGGGCGCTTTTGATCCTGGGGAAAGAGATAGTGAAAAGTAAAGCATGTGAGGAAAATTTATGAAGACAGATAACCATACGAATATCCCGCTGGAACACGCGCGGCAGGCTCTGGCAGCTCTCAGGAATGATCAGGGGAATCCCACTGAAAAAGCCTGCGTCCTGGCCGGGCAGTTTGAAGCCCTGTTTGGCTGGCAGATCCCTTCGGAACTGCTGCCCTGGTTTGACCGGTATTTGACGGAGAACGATACTATCTATCTCGATAGTTTGAAGCTGCAAAAAGTCCTGAGGCCGGCTTTGGAGAAATTGACGCGTACGGGCTCCGGAGATTGTGCAAAGAGACGCAGCTTCACGCAAACGCGGAATATTTTGAACCCGGGCATCCTGCCCTGTAGGGTGCCAGCTCCGTGGAGAGCACCTCAGAGCTCTTTAAAAGAGCTCCGGGGTGGAGTCAGTATTAAAGGTTAACCTTGTTTGATTGCTCCCATCGGCATCCATTACATATATTTCATAATTGCCGTCACGATATGATTGAAACGCGATTTTGCCGGTATAATCTTTTGTTAAATTGATAAAAAGGTGAGCGGGATCAACTTGTAACTCAAGAGCTTCTGCAGGTAGAGTATTTTCAGCGGCGCATGTAACGGTTAATTCAGATGAGGTTAATTTCCAGGTTGAAGTAGTTGTGTTAAATGTATTTATGGAAACATAAAAATTTACCGTTTCAACAACCTCAAAGCTAAAAGAAGAATAGCCAAAATCTTCCGGAGAATGACCTTCGGCGGAAATAACTTGCGGAACAACTTTAGTCACTTGATCTTTAGCAACTGAAAAATCAAGAGGAAGGGGATCAAGAGCAAGGTAAACCAGGGATGAACCTTCGAGCGGAGCAGCGTATACAATATCCGTACCATTCATAACAAGAAATTCGGTAAGTTTGTAATTGTAAATTTGCAGCGGAAGAGAAGATGAGATAAATTCGCCGTCAAAGTTGTAAATATCCGGTTTCAGCCTGTTATGAAGAAGGAAGCCCCGGATAAATTATCGTAATATACAGAGATCACTTATCTATGGAAGACTCAATGGCCATGACAGGTATCGGTATCGAATTTACAACAAAATGTCAAAAGTGTGATAATGCAGCAACGGTCAATGCGGTGGTTATTGAAAATTATCAGGCGGAGCCTCAGAGCTCTGTTTACGAACCCTGAGGCGCTTAGGTTATTCATCCTTAAATAAATGCTGATGGTCGGGAAAAAAGCTTTCATAATCATTTACACTTCCACCATCAATACAACACTCAATAATTTTGCGTCCAAGAGGATTCAGGTACGGAGTTAAAAATTGTTGTAGATTATCAGTAAAGAAATTCTGTAATATTTTTGCACCCTCATCATAGCCGGCTTCACCTACTTCCGGCTGTCTGTTTACCTCTAATAATCGTCGAGGAATTCGAGAGCCTTCTATCCGGATAGTCTTTAACGCGTATCCCAGGAGAGAACACCTGGCATGCTTTACCTGCTCTTTATAAAACCGGGCGGCTCCTCTACGAGCTAAATAATCTCTAGCCATCCATTGTCCCATAAAACCGGTTTCCCATACACCTATGTTTTGATTGGGAACAAGAATATACTGAGTTTTATCGGTCTTTTTTATTTGTTCAAGTAAGAGATTTCCCTGGTTTACCATCAACCCTGTTGAAAAAGCCCAGTAACTGCCCACACCTTCACTGCTCATAGTTCCGTCATCAACAATGCTTGGATTACTAAATCCCCGAGGAGCCACAAGACGCCAGAGCCACGCCAGCGCCGGAGGAAGAAGGTGAAACATTCCAATAATTCCATAAGTAGGATTTTCCTTTGTACAAGGCGGAGTTCTAACACCAAAACTCCGGTAATTCACGGATACAGCCCGGTTAACAACATTGGGATACAAACCTCGCGGCACAACAACCCGGGGATTTGGACAGGGAACGCCAGGAGAGTCTTCAATATGTTCCCAGATTAAAGCCCTGGCTCCTGAAACAGCGTCAATATTTAAAAAGAGAAGCGGCTCTTCAGCCTCGGCAGTTAATTTTTCTAATATCGGGTCAGTGCCGTACGCGTCAATATGATTCACCCTAAGGAACCAGCCATTTTCCGCGTCTGTTAACCATAATTTGCCATCATCCCTTTGAATCTCAGGATGACACAAAGCCATATCATCACACACAGGATGAAGCTCGCAAGTACGGGGAATTTCAATATATAGTTTTTCATCAGTAACCCTGTTCCATCCTATTTTCATTCTACCATCGGACATTCTGTGGGGCTGTTCAAGCATCTCACTCTTACCGCCGCCGCTAGCGCCTTCATGCATAAAGGTAACAATATTGTCATAGGGTGTTTCAACTTCAACAGCGGAGCAATGCGGCACAACCCAGCCCTCTTCTTCACCCTGGTTTATTAAAACACCATAAACACCTTTTTTAGCGCTTGGTCCGGGATACAGGTTATAAGAAAAAATCTCATAAATGGATGGAAGTCTATTATGAACAACAATCTGCTTTCCGTCAAAATGTGTATGCCTGAAAGGAGGAGCTGTATAAATAACTGTTTTCGGTAAAAAATCATCATCAAGTTCGGAGATTGGAATTATCCCCTGGAGCAAAGCGAGACCTAAGGCAAAAAACGCCGCGTTAATAGGAGCAACCGCAATGGCATAATTCCCAAATTCATCGGACCCGGTACGAAAGGCAAACAAAGCCAGCCGCTGTTTCGATAGCCAGTCAAAGGTTTCATTTCTCATTGATGCGAACTCTTTTCCAAATCGCTCAATATAGGTCTCTTTATCCGTTGCTATTTTATCACCAACCAGTAAACAATCAGGATCACGTCTGCGCATATAACTTTCAGTATAGTTAACCGCAATGCCGTTTCTAACCCTGGCTACAGTTGCTTCAGTAACACTTTGATTCTCAGGTAAGTCATATTTTACTTCAAAATAATTATCATTTTTATTGCCGCAGGCAGAGTCAAATAATTGCTGAGTATTATTAACAAATTCGTATCCCGGACATTTATTAAGTATCTCAATAAGTTCAGGGATATTATTCAGTAATTTACCAATTTTTTCTTTCATCTTTTTATTTCCTTTTTGCTATGATAATGCATTCTTTTCCATATATAGTATACTAAACTGCCCCCCTGGTCAAGACAATTTAATGATCTTTGCTGCGCTTGAGGCTTGAATTCGGGAAGCGGTAAAATATGTCCTTATATATTATATTGACTTAATGTATCTTGATTCTATACTAACTAATGTGCATGGAATCAAAATATGCTTTTATTTCATCATTTTTGTTTATGATCTATATTCTTTACAGATTTATTCAAATGAATCTCAGGGCACGTACTACCTCGTATTGCTCCTTTACTTTTTAAATATTCAATCACCACATCATTGCGGTTGCCAATTGCTGAATCAAGTGGTGTACATCCATTATTATTTTGAGTCTGAATATCAGCAGCATGTTCAACCAGTAATCTGGTCATTTTAATATCATTACTTGCCCAATGAAGAGGTGTGTCGCCCGCGTACCCTTTAAAATTTATATCGGCACCTTTTTCAATATAATATTGCACATCTTCAATCGATCCTCTCATTGCTGCATCAGTAATTGATTCACTGATTATGGAACACCGTACTATGTACTGTGAAATTAAAATATATGTCACAATTATTATTACTATACCCAGTATTACATATTTAATTGCTTTATTCATATCACTTTCCCCTTGTTATTCACTGTATATTTCGTATGCAATCTTGTATACTCAGCCGTGAAAAGTCAATAATTAATGGGTTTCATTGTTTACTGTTTACAAAAAAGAATCCTTTAAAAGAGCTTGGCAATGTTATTTAATAAAAATATTTTTAAGATACCATTTTGTCCCCCTGATTAGAAGAAGGTAAATGTAAAATTACAACCTGCTTCCATGTAAAACTCACTGTCAAAATAACCGCCTTCAAATTCCATCCACCACCATTTTATTCGGGCCTTTACTCCATATGCGATTTTTTGCTTGTCTGATTCCGATTCGGAAATGAAGGCGCCGGTATAGTCATTTTTCTCTGTTCTTTTTTTGGTCTGGTATACTCGTCCCACCATTCCGTGAATGCTGAAGCTGAATTGTTCTATTGGCATTAATTCATCCATTATATAATCATATCGATAGCCGAAATAGGCGATAGAATCAAAACATTTTGAAGATTCTTCCCACGCAATATCCGGTGATGAGTAATGGTATTCTGTTCCATCATCACTAAGAAAAAGACCGTATTGGCGAATCCCGAAATCAATACTATGAATGCTGTTATTAAAAGAGCTCTGAGGTCGCAGCTGTTTTGTTCGCAAGCCGCGCAATGGCCGTTTGTCTTGTTATCCCGTCCCAATTTATTTATTGACGAACCTCATCTTTTTATGTTGTATTATACAATACAACATATCAAACCAACCCTGGGCTTTTGCTCAGCGTCCCTATTGTCGTTTTTTTAATAAGTAAATTATATAACAAAATTTAAAGGAGGAGAATATGAGAAATATTCTATCATTATGTTTCAGTTTATTAGTAATTTCGGTTCTGGCTTTTTCCGGTTGTGAGGCCGGGCTGGGCCAAAGTGACAGCTCGGAGGATGAAATGAATAATAAGTTCAGTTTTTCCGATATGTACTCAAAACTCAAAACCATGCAGGAAGAGATTGACAATTTAAAGCAGACAAACCAGGAGCTGCAAACTACGGTTGAGCTTTTAACCGGCGGATCGCTTAGTTCCATCGACACTATTGAGACCAGGCTCAACGATGTTGAGAGCACGCTTATAAATCTGAATATCGGCACTATTGAGACCAGGCTCAGCGATGTTGAGAGCACGGTTACAAATCTGAATACTGCTTTTTCCGGTGTGTCCCGGGATGGTTCTACTATTACGTTTAGCGGGGTCAATGTGCAGATCGTTAATGGTTCCGGGTCTACCTATGGGCTGAACGGCCTGGGGAACCTGGTTGTGGGATACAATGATGCCCGCTACGATGCCTTGCCTGATGGGTTTAAAAATACTGTTCAAACCGGGTCGCATAATGTTGTTATTGGAGGATATCATAATTTTACTTCTTATGGCGGGATTGTTGCAGGGCGGTGTAATTCTATCACCGGGGCGGGTTCAAGCGTTACCGGGGGGAAGTATAATATCGCCAGCGGGGTGAGCTCCAGTGTGGTTGGCGGTTTATTTAATACTGCCAGTGCTAATTATTCAGTACTGCCGTAAACTTTTTCTCACAATAACCGGTCTTCTGGTATCAATATCATACATATTCATTTTGGAAGCGGCATCACCTCAGAGCTCTTTAAAAGAGCTCTGAGGTCGCACGCGATTCCTCATCCATGGGAAGATACAATAATATCTCTTTGATTATCATCTCCAGGGGCTTTCTTTCTCCCTGGTCCAGCTGTAATCCGGCAGCATGGGCTGCCTCCTTTCTGTTGTATAAAGTCAAGGAAAAATCCCTTCCTGTTGCATTTTTTTCCTTTACATTTCATTATAATGTATTAATGTTTTGTGCATGTATGGCCCTCGACACCTCCTATAGATTCCCTCAACAAGGCTGGGTGATTTTGTTTTGCAAGGCTCTTGAGAGTGTAAAAAAGATGACACCCGCCTCTAATAAATTTCTAATAAATTTCTAATAAATTTCTAATAAATTTCTAATAAATTTCTAATAAATTTCTAATATACTATTCCTTCGAAATTTCCCATTTCGGTTTTACGTCGGGTCCATTATTTATAATTTTTCTCTTTTGTCTCAATTCAGCAATTAAGTTATTTATTTTTACTTTTTTCTGTTTTTCATCCATATATTCAGGCAGTTTATCCCATAGTAACTCATCAATATCCTTTCTTGATAATGTTTTATGCTGTTTTATAGCCTGAATAATAAAATCTTGATAATATTTTTTATCAAAAGCTCTATTTTTGGAATAATCTGCTTTTTTCCCAATACTATTAGCAATTTTTTTAGATAAAAAGTAATTTGGTTTTCTACCTTCAATTAATTTTTTTGATTTTAAGTAACTAGCTTCTTCATTCGTTAAAACTTTCTTTTTTTGAACTTTATCCAGCATTATTATTTCATGAAGAGTCAACTCTGGGCTTCCTGCTAAAATCCGGGCAAATTCCATATCTAAAACTTTTCCAGTAATAGTTAATTGAACTTTTTCATTACTAAGGTCATATTCAGGCATAGGAAAAAATCTTGATTTTTGAAAATTAAACATTTTTCTAATACCACCACCAGCTGTATCTACCATGTTTAAGTTGAACATAGCTGTAACTAAAAAACGATTACGATAAAAATCAGGTGGGGAGTCATCAACAACTACTTGTTCAACTGAAGTTGGGATAAATGAACCTAAATTTGAAAACATAAGTTGATCATCTTTTTCTATTATTGTAATACGTCCACATTTTAAATAATCTTGATGAGCAATACAATTGTTTAAAGCTTCTCGAATAGTGAATGGTTCATATTGATCA
This sequence comes from bacterium, assembly GCA_024224995.1. The sequence goes on from JAAENB010000464.1 coordinate 10,601, forward strand.
ACTTCTTCCGGGAAAAGAGTTCCATCTTCAATATATCGATATTTAAGGTTTCGAATTTTGGAGTAGATTTCATTTATTGATAGAAGAAATGGGCATGAAACATTCAAATAATCTTTATCATTTCCATTATAATCTTTTAATAACCAACGAATTTTTGATACGGATGGCAGCAAAAAATGTTCTGCTTCTTCTTTTCCAAGTAATAAAATGGCTGTTCGTGTAATTTTATTTTTTATAGTTATTTTTGCTTTGTTTAAAAAAGTAATGTCATCCCACTCATCAACTTCCGGTACTTTATTTGGGAACTTAATTTTAAAATTGTCCCTGGCTACTTTTATAGCTAATTCATCTAAATCATCAATTGTAGCATCCGGAATTATACCAGAACTCCAGTCTTCTATAATAGCTTGAGCCCTAATTCTTTCTATTTCTTCAAGGTTTAAAGGGCCAAGTGATTCATGATCTCGACCGTAGTAATGACCTTCCCATGCGATTGGTAGACCTTTGGGCGCTGCTGGAATTTGAAACATTAATACTCGTTTTTTTTCAATCTCCAAATCATAGATTTCAATAAAAGTTATTCTATTAGTAGTCTTGTCAGCTACTTCTTTTTTGAGAGAATTAAGAGAATTTTTTTCTTTACGGTAATTAGTTCCTACAATGTTATGATTCTTATCAATAATGCCAAATATTAGCCAAGCACAATCTCTACCTTTTAAGTTTGCTTCATTACTTAATCCTGAAAAGTATTTGCCAATTTTATCAAATGAGTAATTTGACTTTGCTTCTTTAAATTCAACAATTTCAGTTTCACTTGATAATTTTAGAAGAGATTCTAGTTTA
>JAAENB010000465.1 GCA_024224995.1 bacterium
ATAACTCTTTTACCCGGAAATTACAAGCGTAGAAGGAGAACTGCCAATCAGCTTTTTCCATTCATCTCCTTCAATGGTGCCGATATATTCAACATCCCAGGCAGGACGCTGGCCATAAAATACGCATACATAATTACCCTGTCTGGTATAGGCAATCCCGCCGGGAGGAATTTCCGGAACCGGGCTTTCTTCACCAAGGTCAACATTGATAGGACCGTATACTTCATTGCCCCATTGAGTAAGGGAGATGGTATAGGGCAGGTTCTCCGCGAAGGCTTTTGCTATTGCTGAATCGAAGAGTTCGGCAGTGCAGGAAAAATCTCCAAAGTCGAGTTTTATTTTAATCATATAACTCCTGTAATAAATCAAAATTACAGGAATTATATGATATCACACTATTGTGTCAAGGACCTTCCGAAAGAAATACAGCGTAAACGGAAAGGCAGCTTTTTTATATCTATTCTTTTTTTGACACTTCTATTATTTTGAGTCCTCTATAATTATCTGCGATATACGCGTAATTGCCGCTTACTGCGACATCATAGGCATATCCATCAGTATCGATGTTACCCACAAGAGATGGGGAATCTGGTTTTGATATGTCTATTATTTTCAAGCCTTTCTCGATATCAGCGATAAATGCATAATTACCGCTTACTGCTACTCCCCAGGCAGTTCCATCAATATCTGCACTGGCGGCATGAGATGGAGTAGACGGTATTGATATGTCTATTATTCTAAGACCGGCACTGGAATTAGCGACATACGCATAATTGCCGCTTACGTTTACTGCTATAGCATGTTCACCAGTATATTGACGACCAACAAAAGATGGAGAAGATGGTGTTGATATGTCTATTATCTTAAGGCCGTCAAAGTCATCAGCAATGTATGCGTAATTTCCGCTTACGGCTACATCACGGGCTACTCCATTTGTACTTTCATTCGTATCGATGCTGCCAACAAGAAATGGCGAAGAGGGGGTCGAGATGTCTATGATTTTTAGGCCAACTGCTCCATCAGCGACGTATGCATAGTTGCCGCTTACGGCTGTATCATTGACACATCCATCCGTATCAATGCTGCCAACAAGAGTCGGCGAAGAGGGGATAGAGATGTCTATTATTTTCAGGCCTTCATAGGCATCAGCGACATATGCATAATTGCCGCTTACGGTTATTCCATAGGCATATCCATCCGTATTGATGCTGCCAACAAGAACCGGAGAAGAGGGTGTTGATACGTCCATTATTTTCAGGCCTTTATAGGCATCAGCTACGTATACATAATTGCCGCTTACGGCTATGGCCAGGGCTCTATCATAAATATCCGGACTGGCAAGAGATGGAGAAGTTGGTGTTGATATGTCTATTATTTTCAGGCCTTTTTGCCCATCAGCGATATATGCGTAATTGCCGTTTACGGTTATCCCATAAGGATCGTTCGTATCGATGCTGCCAACAATAGCCGGAGAAGATGGTGTTGATATGTCTACTATAATCAAGCCATGAGATCTATGAGTGATATATGCGTAATTGCCGCTTAAGCTTACTTCATTAATCCAGGAATCAGTTTTCATGTCGGCAACAATAGCCGGAGTAGTTGGTGTTGATATGTCTACTATAACCAGGCCCGAGTTATCAGCGACATATGCATAATTGCCCCTTACGACTACGGTATTGGCTTCTTCGGTATCTACGCTGCAAACAATAGCCGGAGAAGTTGGTGTTGATATGTCTACTATCGTCAGGCCATCCTCACCATCAGCAAGGTATACATAATTGCCGCTGACAGCTAATCCCCTGACCCATCCTTCAGTTTTCATGGCGGCAACAAGAACCGGAGAAGACGGTGTTGATATGTCTATTATAGTCAAACCCTCAATGTCACTTGCGACATACACGTAATTACCGCTTACGGCTACTTCGAAGGCATATCCATCCGTATTGATGCTGCCAACAAGAGCCGGAGAAGAGGGGGTTGATATGTCTATTATTTTCAGACCTTTATCGCCATCACTCACATAAGCATAATTACCCTGTACGGTTACTCCGTAAACACTTCCGTCAGTATCTATGCTTCCAACAAGAACCGGTGAAGATGGTGTTGATATGTCTACTACTTTCAGACCTTCACGGAAATCAGTGACATACGCATAATTATCTTTTATTGCTGCATCCCTGGCATAAGCAATAGTAAAATCAAGCTTGCCCACTAATGTTGCTTCAACGCTTACGCTTTCGCTATCACATCCCATTAGAAATGAAACAGCTAAACATACAATTATTTGTGCGACTTTTACTCTCATATTTACCCTCCAATTTGTAAATATATATTTTTATAGCTAAAAAGCTTAGCCATGAACATGTTTTGCTTCAGCGTTATCTTGTCAACAAATTTAAGAAGCTTGCTTTATCATAGATTTTTTTTTTGCAAAAAATTTTCACGGGGCAGAATATCCCGGGCAGTTCGCATAACAAAAGCTGGTTTTTGTGTATTGACCGGATAGCCGGATGGTCCGAAGGGGTCTGGTATAGGGCAGGTTCTTTACGAAGGCTTTGCAATTGCTGAATCGAAGAGTTCGGCAGTGCGGGAAAAATCTCCAAAGTCGAGTTTTATTTTTTTCATATAACTCCTGTAATAAATCAAAATTACAGGAATTATATGATATCACACTATTGTGTCAAAGATCTTCCGAAAGAAAGATCCTGGTTTTAATTATTAGCAGTTTAATTATACCATTCTTTTGGTAAGCATACCAAGCTGTTGGGTCAAATCACCCATTGTTTTACTTGAAAATTCGACTTTTTTAGACAGCTCAACAATTTCATGAAAAGCTCCCTGGATTTCAATTGCCATTGTATTTGATTCGGCAGTGATGACCTTTTGTTGGGATGTTGAATCTTCAATTGTTTTGCTGAAATCAAAAATTTTATCGTTCAACTTTTTTACCATGCTTGTTGTTGTATCGATGTCATCAATAAGAACAGCTACGTTTAATATTTTTTCCTGTACTTCCGTAATAAAGCTATTCAGGGTATTGACCACTCCAGTGAATTGCCCGATTAGCTGGCTGCTGTCGTCGATTAAAGCCCCGTTTGTATTGATGATATTTGTAATTTCCTTTGAGTTTTCTGTTGTGGCATCGGCCAATTTTGAGATCTCATCGGCAACTACGGCAAAACCTCGTCCGGCATCTCCGGCCCGGGCAGCTTCAATAGCCGCGTTCAGGGAAAGCAGGTTTACCTTGTCCGCAATATCATTAATGATCTGGACGAAATTTGACATCTCAATACTTTTGTTTTTGAGAGTATTGAATTTTTCCGTTGTAAGAGAGATGTGTTCCAGCGAATCTTTTGAATAGGTAACGATTTCCTGCAGCTTTTGTCCTATTTCCGTTGAATTTCCCTGGACATTGTTATTTACGGATCTGAGTTTATCCACCGAATCTACAGTGGCATTTAATTCCGTTGATAGTGATTGCGAGATATCGCTTAAATTATTCAGGCTCGCCTGCTGCCTGTCGAGTGATGCGGTGATTTGATCCGTTGAAACAACATGTTCTTCCGAAAGCTGGTGCAGGGTGGAAGAAATATATTTATGTTCTTCGGATTGATCCTTCATAACATCAATGGATCCGGCAACTGCTTTTGCCATGCTCTTAAGATCTACAAGCCTGTCATCGGCCACTTCATTTTTTTTAATGGACATGGTCAAAAGTGAAAAGCATTTCCTTACGAGCTGGTAAATAATAAAAAAATAGATCGTTATGGTTATAATTTTTGTGGACCAGGGATCTATTTGCTGATTGGTCGATTGAAGATAATTAAAATACGCGTAGAGCGGCGTGGAAATTAGAAACGTATAAACAGTTATCTTTTTATCGAAATAAAGTGTGCTCAGCACAACGGGGAATGGAAAAAATATTACCGCATCCCCGGTGCAGATATAATAAAAGAAACCAAAAAGTCCAACAATGGCGGTCATGTTGAAGTATTTTATCCAGGAACCGGTAATCTTCAATTTATACATAACAAACGGAAGACAGAATACAACTATCATGCCGATAAAAGGAATGGTGAGATCATTGGGATTGAATTTATCTCCAAAAAGTCTGAGCCATACCAATACATCAAATATAATTAATGGTATTGAAAGAAAAGGCAGCACCATTGCGATTATGCGGTTTGTTTTTTCTTCATTGGCAATAAATAATTGGTGCTTCTCTGTTTTCTTATTTTTTTTAGATTTGTTCTCCGGTTTTTCTGCTTGCATATTCATAGATTTTGTACCTTCCCAAAAAATGTAGTTCATAGAGTTGTTCCGGAGTTGTTTTTTTTTATATTAGGAGTCCTATTAATAATTCTTATTAATATCAACTCATCCGGATACCATAGACAATAGTGGGGGGGCCGCTACTATATTTGAAAATGTGACTTTTTCCGTTACAAATTTTTTTTTAGTGCAGTCACAGGGTTTTATTTGAAATGATTTACCAGGTATACTGTAAGCCTTTTATATATAAGATAATGAAATATCTCCTGAGAGTCAACAGTAAAGCTGTAAAAAACATGATCAAACAGATTAATTTGTAAAAAAATTGGGGGCAAAATGGTTTTATACCGCCTGGTCGGGCTTTGTTTGGCGATTGATGTTATGCGGAGAATTTTTTTTATTACTCTTTAATTTTTTCCGCGTGTAAGATAAATTATTATTGTTTTTATATGAATTAGCTGTTTTCCTGGGGTTATGATACAGTATAATACAATCGAATCTTCATTTAAAGAAACGGAAGACGGGAAATGCTCGGAGTCTAAGAAAGGGATGGTGGCTGCAGCTTTCCCTGATGCCACGGAAGCGGGAGTTGCGATGCTGAAACTGGGCGGGAATGCTGTTGACGCCGCCTGCGCCGCAGCTTTTGCGCTGACAGTCTGCGAGCCTCAAGCGAGCGGTCTGGGCGGACAAACCATGATGGTAATCGGTTCGGAAAAAAAGGTACTAACTATAGATGGCTCTTCGCGAGTTCCTTCACTGGGCCATATTGACTCCATTAATGAAGATGACCGGTCTTCCGGTTATAAAGCAACTACTGTTCCCAGCACCCCGGCTGCGCTCTGGTATGTTCATGAAAAATACGGGCGTTTGCCCTGGAAGCAAATTCTTGAGCCCGCGATTTCTATCGCTCAAAATGGTTACCGCATAACGGAATTACAGCACCGTTTGCAGCTTCAGGAGCTTGAGCGATTTAGCGATTCCGGCAAGAAATATTTTTTAAAAGAAGGAAGCCCTTACGATGTTGGTGATCTTTTTATCCAGACCGATCTCGCAAGAACACTAAGGATCTTGTCCGAAAAAGGAGTTCAGGAGTTCTATAACGGTTCAATCGCGAAACAGGTCGACGCCGATATGAGGGAAAACGGAGGGCTTCTCCGCTATGATGATCTCGCTCTTATTCCCTGGCCCATTGAACGGCCGCCTTTGAAGGGAAAATACAGGGGACTCTCTGTTTATTCAATGCCCCCTCCGGGTTCGGGAAGGACTCTTCTGTTTACCCTGATGATGTTAAACCATATTGGCCCTGAAGTTTTAAATAGAGATCCTGCGCATAAAGCGTACTTTTTGGCTAACCTTTTCAGGAAAGCACTCCTGGAAAGATCGGAGAGGCCCTTTGATGGAAATTTTTATCCTCAAATGGCTGCCCGGGATATTCTTACGGATAAATACGTTCGTGAATCGATCAATGAAATCTCAAGATCTGTTGATGCGCCGGGTGAAACAACACATCTTTCAGTAATAGATAATGATGGAATGGCAGTGAGTCTTACCCAGTCTATTGAACGGGTATATGGAAGCAAAGCCGCGGCAGATGGTCCTGGTTTCTTGTATAATAATTATCTTATGGATTTTGTATATAATGAACCGGGCCACCCTTTTTATTTGCGTCCAAATGCTGTTCCCTGGGCTACCGTTGCGCCAACTCTTATTTATAATGACAGGGGCATCTGGATGGCTGTGGGAAGTCCCGGCAGTGAGAGAATTTTTTCCAGTATTGCTCAGTTTCTTATTCATATTGTTGAGGAAGGGATGTCTATTGGTGAGGCAATGACTGCTCCCCGGATTCACTGTTCCCGGGAAGGGCGGGTGAGCCTTGAGGCTGAAAGGTTTCCTCCGGAGGTTGCTGCGCTTTTTCATGAAAAAGCTTATGACGTTGATATTCGTGATCCCTATGCGTTTTATCTTGGCGCCATTCACGCCGTATTAAAAAAGCAGGACGGCAGCGGCTTCCAGGGGGTGGCCGAAATTCGCCGTGACGGTACAAGCAAGGGGATTGATTAAATGGTGAGAATAGAACTCAAACTGTTGACAAAAGTTTTTATTTGAGTTATACTAAAGCTTCCCATAATTCATCATTTCCGGCTTCCCTGTATTATTATAGCAAATTAAGTGGAGTAAAACAATGAAACGATTGCTAATTTTTATCACTCTTATTTTTCTATGTAATGAAATGCATCATGGATTCGCCCAGGATGAATCAAACAAATGGGTTTCCGCTATCAATGGGTTAAATCTCAGGAAAACCCCTGGTCTTAAAGCCAAAAAAATAGGCCTCCTCCCCTATGGCACAAAAGTTGACATTGATCAATGCCAGGATGAAGCGGTAACAATTAATAACGTTAAAGGCTTTTGGTGTCGCATAATCGCCAAAAACAAAACCGGCTGGGTTTTCGACGCGTACCTGGATATTGCTAAAAGAACAGACGGGTCATTTAGCAAAAAAAAATACGCGAAGAAAATTTCTTATTATCAGCAAACATATAAATCAATAGAGGAACTGTTTGCGGAGCAAAAGAACGTAAAAACAAGAAAAGTTAATTCAAATAAAATCGATTCGATCTTTAAGGAAAAAAAATGGGAAAAAATTCAAAAACTTTTGGTATCTAGAAAACTTGTTGGTTATGACGGCTGTACCGAAGAGAATTATCTTGATATACATAAAGACGGGTTGTTATTTATTAGCGGTCTTGATGTAGCGCAAGCTTCGTGGTATTTTGACGGTGCAATAAAAAAATACACAAACAAGGTGTATAAAGGAATATCGAAAAAAAAGATTGTCGAACTGTTTGGATACCCGGGTACGATGAATAAAAATTTCTGGGTATATACATTTTCTCCGGAATACCAGAGCAAGACTGACGATATTGATAATAAACTTATTATGTATTTTAAAAATAATAAGTTGTTTGTTCTGTGGCATACCTATAGCTCGTTATGTTAATTGATAATCTTAAAAAAAACTTGAGAATCCAGCGTAAAACCCCATCATAATGGGAAAGAGAATTAAAAGAGTTATTACGTTTACTATGAGGCTGATAATAAAGGCTGCTTTGAATTTTTTTCGTATTATTGATATAATAATGACGATTGCGCTGGCTATAAACGTTACAACGACAGTTACGAAAATAGCTGCAAACAGGTAAAAACCTTCCATATTCATGTCGGTCATTTTTTTCCTCGGGTTCTTGATTTAGTACAGGGACATCGTTTTAAGCCACTCTGCTATGCGTGGTATTTGTGTATCGGGATCATTTTCTCCGGCAGTTACCTCAATCACGAAATCGAAAACCCTGTCTTCGTCAAAGGCCACAAACATAATGTTGTTCCATTTTAAAAAGGTAATGGCCGTTGCAAGGCCGGTCCGTTTATTCCCATCGGCGAATACATGGTTTTTAATGATGTAGAACATATAGGCCCCGGCCTGGTGAAAAATATCCGGATAGAGCGGTTCTCCAAAGAGGCTGTTCCCGTGGATGTGTTCCACGAATCCCAGTGACTGCCCGTCCCTGATATTTGTATCGGACGTAACTGTTCCGCCGGTATAATCAGTGGCCAGCTGGTTTATGAGCACAATCATTGTCTTGTTTACGAAACGGGTGGCTTCTTTCATGCTATTCTCCAAGCCGTATATAGAGATTCATGTTTTCTTTAATATGATCTTCGGCAATTTTCAGGGCGAATATTTCTCCCCTGTCCAGCCAGAACCCCTCACAACGGGGACACACATCAAGATAAACTCCGGCCACCTCTTTTTTTTCCATCAGCATTTCACAGCCCGGGCATTTCATTTCCCTGGTTTTTTCCGGCCTGGGAATTGTGTCGATATCTTCTTCATCGAGCTTTATCTTCATAAAGATCTCGACTGTTTTGATTATGGCCTCAAGCTCTCCTTTGTCAAAAAAGGAGCCGTCGCAATCTTCGCAGCGGTCAATGGTCTCGGTGTATAACTTGACTTCTTTCAGTTCTTTTCCGCAATTTGGACATGTTCTCATAGCTCTTCCCGCTTTGTTTAATTTAATCTACTTTTAAAAGAAAAATATCAGGAAAGCAAGCTTTTTTTCTGTTTGGTGTAAAACAGTAATAATTTATTGATTTTCAGTCTTTTTTTATCGTTTTACGATAATTTTTTGTTGACTTTTGAGAAAATATTTGTTATTATTTATATAAATCAGTACAAGAGGAGCATAATAATGAGTGATCTTACGAGAATTCAAAAAGCCAGTACCCGGTTCAGGAAATTTTTTATCGGTATTATGATAATTCTTCCCCTGATCCCGGTTATAGTCTGGATCTTTTTTAATGATTTGCCCGGGTTTTTACGGCAGATTATATTGAGTGAGCTCAAAGTGCCGTTTGTTTACAATATGGAATTAACAACCAGGCTCCTTGCCTGCACCGCGAGTCTTATTCCAACTGCTGTTACTTTGACGGGTTTTTATTATCTTATTAAACTGTTTAAGCTGTATGAAAAAGGACAGATCTTCCTGACGGAAAACGTTGCTTGTTACCGGAAACTTGGCTATGTACTTATTGTTTCAATGGTCACCGGTATTGTGCACAGCTCTCTCATGTCCATGATCCTTTCTATGCAGAATCCTCCGGGGCAGCGGATA
>JAAENB010000466.1 GCA_024224995.1 bacterium
ATTGACCTGCTCGGCTCGACAATGTCGAGCGGTCACGGCGGGACATATCATGGAGCGGTTCTCGATGAGTTGTTCGCCGATACCGACTGGCGTCGCGAACAGATGTTCATTCCCGCCATGTCGACGGTGGCGGACGGTCAGCGGATCGTGTGCTCGACCGCAGGCACCGCCGCATCGGTCGTGTACAACACGAAACTAAAGCAAGGCCGCCAGGCGGTCACGGAGGGCCAGGATTCGGGTCTGGCGTTCTGCGAGTTCTCCGCCCCCGACGGGTGGGACGAGGACGACGAAGAGTCGTACTACGGGTTCATGCCGGCGCTGGGGCACACAATCACTATGGAAGTGGTGAGGGAAGCCAAACGGTCCCTGGCACCCAAACCGGGAGAGTTCCGCAGGGCGTACGGGAACATACCGACGGGCGGCTCGACCGAGTCCGTCCTCCCCGTCGAGATGTGGTCGGCGGTCTGTGACCCGTCGGTGAGGCCCACCGGAAAGATGGGCGTCGGAATCGATGTGTCCGAGGACCGTTCGTCAGCGTCGGTGGCTGTCGCCGATGACCGGGGCGTTGTCGAGCTCGTCGAGCATCGGGCCGGTACCG